>NZ_FRCR01000012.1 GCF_900142995.1 Caldanaerovirga acetigignens
CACAGCATCCTGACTATAGTTTACCATATTCTCAAGCGAAAGCAACCTTATATTGAACTGGGCCCCAATTATTACGAAGAGAAAAGGCGCAACATGGTTATACGGCAGTCTTTGAAAAAGCTTGAATCTTTAGGTTTGAAGGTCACGGTCGAAACGGTAGCATCTTAGATTTTTAGGTTTTTGTCATTACGTCGATATAGATTTTTTTATCCCATATTTTTCCAGTTGGATATGGGCTTAGTTTTTTATTGCCTTTTTTCGGAACATTATTTTCAGGATAGGTAGGCTAAAAACTTTAACATCGTGGCCGGCTCTAACATGGCGATAGGGTTTCAATCCCTTATAGGTAGGCTAAAAACGGGTAGTCGGCTCGCTTCCAACGCATCGAAAAACATAGTTTCAATCCCTTATAGGTAGGCTAAAAACCCGTAATATGGCTAAAAAATAAAAGATTTAAAGAGAAAATAGATTGGTTTAATTTTCAATAAATAATTCGACAAAAATACATAAAATCCTTCTCCCCCACATAAATTCTATCACTATTAGCATTTTTGCCAAGTCGTCGATCCCTGGGGGTTTTTGCATTACTGGAGATCGACGACATTTTTAATATTGCCTGAACCTTATAAATTCTTTAATGTCACTTATATAATCTCTAACCTCGTCCATTTCGTGAGGTATATTAGACCACTCCTCCTGGAGTTCTTCCGGCAGTCTAATAAAACATCTCACCCCATATAATTCTTTCGCTTGCTTTTCCTGGATCTCATCAATTTCGTGGGAAATTAACAAAAACATTTTTCTGCCTTCCCGACATTCTTTGTTCCTCATAATTACTCATATTACTCCTTCACAAACTTTTGCTTTCTATTACCTCAAAACAGCCAAAACCCTGGGAATTCTTGCTTCCCAATCCAGTATCATACGCAACCTTTAATAACGGAAAATCTGCAAAAACTTTATAAATTCCCATCCAACCTTTAACAACCGTTCCTTTATATTTTATTATTTTGCAGTACTTTTGATCCATCTTAAATGCAGGTTCTATTTTAAAATTCAAACTATCCACATCACAAATATTCAGCAGTTTAGCTTTTTTAAGTAGATTTTCTCTGACCAGCACAGCAAATTCATTTTCTTTAGGATTGAAATAATATGTTTTCTTACTCTCCCTATCATCAATATACGTTTTATAGACAACTACAGGTGAAAGCATTTTAATAAATAATCCATCTTTACATTTTTCTTCATCTAACTCTGACAAAACGGAAATCCCATTTATTTCTATGCCCTGTCCTATCAAATCAAGACCATTACTTTTTAAAAGCGAACTTGCAAAATCTTTTATAAACCTATCAACTGGCGAAGAAACTATTAGCTCGAATGGAGAATATATTTTGATCTTGTTACCCTGCAAAACCTCAAATCGTCCAAGCAATCTCGAAAAAGTAAAGAGTTTAAAACTCCTGCCGCCCAATTTAAATCCCAGATTATGCAAAAACTCCGAAAAATCTCTGCTTAGGTTTTTATAAATAAATGCTTGGACTATGTAATTGTAATTAATTGGCAGTATCAAAGGTTCTCTTGAAGAAAAAGAAATCCTCACCCTCATTATTACTCCTTCTTTCTAAACTTTTATTATCATGTGAGCGATTCTTTAAAGGAACATCTCTTCTCCACCTTTTTTTACTCCCATAGTTTCCCTCTCAGAATATTTAGTCGTTCTCAATATATAAAATATAATCGAATCTTCATCTTCTTTTATTACCCTTTTTAGCTCCATTTTCAATCTATTATAAGCTGCTTCCGTTATCTCTCCCTCCAAAACAGAATTTTGTACCCAGGTAAGGTACTTGCGGCATATTTTTAGCACTTTTCCGACCCGCTTTTCTCCTACGTCATATACCAAAATGAGAAACATACTCAATAAAATCCTCCAAATTACCACTTTGCCACAAATGGAACGTATTTTTTCTCTCCCATAAGGTGCTTTTCTAACTTATAAAACTCTAATCTGATAAGCCTTCTATAAGAAATATTTTTCCCTAATTCTCTATGATTGAATGTAGCGGAAAGCTTTGCTTCTAATTCCTTTATAAATTCTTTTTTTGCCTTTTCCTTCAGTATAAGACCTTCAAAATCCTTTTCAAAATCATTCCTATTAATAATTTTTCTTCCAATAAGTGTAAAAATAACCCTATCAACTATAATGGGTTTGAAAATTTCGGCAATATCGAGATTTAAAGTAAAACGCCTGAAATTAGTTGAATGTAAAAAACCTATCCTTGGATCTAGGTGTGTCTTATAAATCTCGCTTAAAATTATAGTATAAACAAGGGAGTTACCGAAGCTAATAAGAGTATTCAAGTTGTTTTCCGGAGGTCTTTTGCTTCTTTTAAAAAACTCAAAATCAGGATCTTCTAGTATTCTATCAAACGAAGAGTAATAATTTTCTCTTATATTCCCTTCTATCGCCATAATTTCGTCAATTTGTGTTAAATCATCTATCTTTGTTTCTAATTCCTTTATTTTACTGATTATATCTTCTAAATCCTTGCCCCTATTTTTGTAATAATTAACAACCTGAAGTATATTTTTAATTGCCCCTTTTACAAATTCCTTCGGTTTCCATTTACCATGATTTCACCTCTAAACTTTTAAAAACACCAAGCAGATATTTCCTCTGGAAGCCATTTAAAACCCCATTCAATGTCGTAGAAAGACTCTCGATCGCGAATGGGAACCCATCTTATACTTCCTGATTCGTTAAGAGAAATAGGGAGATTATTCTCTGCCCTATTAAGCAAAGGCCTTATAGTAATATCATGAAATTTCTTTTTGTACTTTATTGCCGCAAGCCGCCTTTCCATAAAAGGCTTTTTTTCATTTAGGACTTCTTTTGTGTATACTTCTAAAAGCCATTCTTCATCTTCAGCAGTAAGGGGAACGCAAACAGGAATTTGGTTTAGACGTTCCAATAGGTCAAATTCACTCAAGGCTTCTTGTTCTAATGAGTCGTATATAAGTTTTGTATAAGCATTCCAGAATTTCCACGACTGCTCTTTGGAGCTACTTTTTTTAACTATATTAAAATATTTTTCAACAATTTCCATATAATCTTTTTCTTCTATTCTCCCTGAATATTTTTCTTGAATCTCCTTCAGAATATTTCTCGCGGCTGTAATGTGCACCCCTCCGTATACATGGCTAGCTCTTCCATTTTCCAAAAATCCAACATAAACAAGCCCCGCGTTTATTTTCCCTTCCCTGTTGCAACGGCCTGCAACCTGCACAATTGAATCAAAGGGACCTATTTCTCTTATTACCGATGGAAAGTCGATATCCACCCCTGCCTCTACCACCTGAGTCGATATTAAAATGGCACGTCCGCAATCGTCCCTAAGGTGGTTTTTCAAATCTTTTAGCCTTTTTCGCCTCTGATTCGGCGTAATGTTGGTCGAAAGATATACCAGCCATTCATCAGCTTGGGGAGCAGTAAATCCATAAGGTTCTATTCCTAAAATTTTAACTTTGTCCTTTATCTTTTTATATAAGTCTATACTTGATCTAATGGTATTTACAACTACCATCACTGAACCATATTTCTCGTAAAGTTCCAATACCCATTCCGTCCATTGATCCTGCGATTTTTCCTCTAAGTCTACACTGAGAACCGTCCTATTCTGGTACTTAAAAAATTTCTTGTAGTTGGCACATAGCTCGCTAATACAGTTCTTATTAAATATCATGGGTTGTGTTGCTGTAATTTGTAGTATAGTTATTCCTATTTCGCTGCATAAAATTTGGAAAACCTTATTCGTTATATCCCAATACTCCAGGGGTATACTTTGAACCTCATCAAGGATTAGCACAGATCCGATAAAATTATGAAGTTTTTTCAAAAATCTGTTTCTGTACCCCATTACTGTTTGAAATACTTGAACGAAGGTAGTTACAATAATTTCGCTTTCCCAAGATTCTGTCAATAGCAGTGCTTCTTCTACAGACTTTTTTTCATCGTCTACAGAATAAGATACTTCGGCAAGGTAGTGGTGCCTTAGAAGGTATCGCTCGGATGAAGATTCGTATTCTCTCCCAAGCTGTGACGATAAAACCTTATGGTATTCCTCGTAATTTTGCTCGATAATGTTTATAAACGGAAGCGCATATATTATACGTGGCGCATATTCCTTGCCCCATTTTTCTTCCAGCGCATTTCTTATCCTCAGCGCTGCATCCAATGACGCAAAAGTTTTTCCCATTCCCGTAGGGGCCGTTATGGAAAGCAAACGCCGTTCAATACCCTCACTTAATAATTGTCTTACCTTTTCCTTTACCTCTTTATGAAATTCACTTCGCAACTTATCTAGTTCATGGCGCGGTTTTGGAAAGTTTTGAGATAAGTATTTTTCTACTATATTTTCCTGTATATGGATTCTTGGAAACCTTTCCATGCCAGCCGCACTAAATTTGTCAGCATCAACCAAAGCAGAGAACAAAAGTTGTCCCCATAAACAAATTCGTGCAGCCATCCCCTCATCTTTTTTGGACAATTCCTCTAGTTTAAAATACATGTTTTCTAATTCAGTAAAAACTTCGACTACCGGTTGATTTTTTAAAAATTCTCCCACCTCAACGGCGATTCCCAATTCTTTTAGATCACAATAAATACAATCCCAATTAATGTAAAGGTCTTTGAGTTGATCCTTCATTACTTTAAAAGAACTATAAAATTCATTATCGAGTTTTTTTATGTCATCAGGCCATTTTTTGAGACTTTTTCTAGTGCGCGGCAAAAGCTCGCGCGGGTATTTTAAATTTCCATGATGTCTGTGAATAACAAGAAAACACAAAAGAGGGATAAACTCCTTCCCCAGAATGTCAGGAAAATCAGCAAACCTCTTAATCGTTATATAAGCACCCAAAGTAGCTGAAATAAAGGCATGGTTGCTCGTATTATTTCCTACCTTTTCTCCCATTAAGTGCTTTTGAAAATAAGTAGTAAATTTCCCTAGGTCATGCGAAAGCCCTGTAAAATGCGCTGCTTTACTCAAAAGGGATCTTGCGGGAAGAGCTGGATGATCAAGCATCCTCCCCGCTTCTTCCCCCACGTATTTAAGGTGCTCTTTTAACAAACGGCCAGGGTGAGAATAATACTCCTTAATCATTCCAGGAAAACCCCGCACTCCTCTGGTGTTTTAAAAATTTCCCCTCTCACTTTGAGTTTCAGCGGTTTCCCAACAGCTTCCCATATTACTGAATCAGCTCTTTTTAACTGCCTTTCAGATGTAAAATCTATAGGAATTCTATCCTTGTGAATTCTCAATCCCGATTCTATGTTCGAAAATTCCTCAATATAATTTATAGGTAATACAGTAAAAATTTTTGCCTCTTTTCCATTATTGTGTCTAATCTCAAAATCTTCTTTTTCGTAAAGATAAACTTTTTGAATCCATGCAGTAAATTCAGTCAAACCAAAGTATAAAGGAAACCTCGTGCGTTGTTCATTTGCCATTGAATAAATTTCTTTAATAATGCCATGATCCTCATGCATGAAAAAAATTCTATAAATCAAAACACTATCTAGATCCATTGGAAATATTATTTCTAGAGGTACTTGAGTGCGCATTCTGTTACCATCCAAAAATTTACTAATACCTTCTTTATCTGTATCGAGATAGTTTACCGTCTGCATTATCGTTCGCCCAGGCTTCATTATTCTAATCCCTATTTTTGCTTTTTCCAATGAGAATAGACTATAATATCCGTCCCTTTCTTTTCCTAAAATGGCAGCCAACATACCGGCAATTGTAGTCCTAGGCGGAAAAGGGTACGACAAAGAAGAAGAATTCGCATAGAATTTCCTAAAATGTGCCATCTTGCCTGCCAGGTCCACAGAAAGCAGACTTTTCATCTCTTTCACCTCATTTAACATACAGACAACTCCGAGACCAAGTCACCGCCGAGCTTGCTTCGAAAAACCTCCCCTTCCTTAAATTCAGAATTTACCCATATATAAACTTTATTTATTCTATCTTGACTTTTATTAATCAATTCATAGAGCGGGTCGAAAACTAGCTCTGCCTGCTTGATGTTTTCTATCCCTTCTGTATTTTTTATGCCGACCCAATTCCTCAAATCCCCCAATATAGTTGTATCGTCCTTGTATTCTATCCTCATTAAAAATTGTGGACTTTGGCCTATTTTGCTCCTGGTTGTAGAAAGTAACATAAGGGATTTTATAAGCGAATGGTCGAGTACCTTTTGGTCGAGTTCAGAAAACCCCGTCTTTCTAGCCCTCCACGCGCTTTCAATGCCGTAAAAGGCAATTAGCGAATATTTTACCCGCCAGTCTTTGCCAAAAGTGCCGTACTGCCCTTTCTCACCCACATCCCTGCCAGCAAAATGGGAACTAATTGTAGACGAAGGTAAAAGTTCAACTTTATTCAACGAATATCCCCACGAAAATTGTACAGCACCAGTAAAGGTAGCCGAGCTCCCAGCTCCTCCTTCCTCTCCTCCGATTGGCATAGTTGCTCCAAAACAGCGCACATCAATAAGTTTCTCTAGCAATTTTTCCCTAAATTCCTTGTTTTTAGAAGCTTCCTTAGCCTTATATCCCAAATCCTTTGCTAAATTTTCAATGCGCTCTTTTGCAGTAGTCACCCGTTCCTCGACTTCGTCCCCTATTTTCCTGACCCACACGTCTTGAGGCATTGCATATCCTAAATTGAGCCACCACTCATCAATTTGGTTTATCCAAAAATCCCGCACGTATCTTTTTAGCCTCACATCGCTTACGAGATTTCTTCCAGTCTCATAATCCATCCTGGGTTTATTTTCATCATCTGGATCCCCATTGGGGTTGCACATCCTAGCATCGTATAAATATAAAATTTCGCTGTTAACCTTTATCAAATCCATGGCTTACGCATCCTCCTCTTCCTCCAATTTTTCTTCATCTTTGCCCTTTAGGGCCTGAGCTGTAGAAAAAGCATAACCGGATAATATCCAAAAAACATTATCTTCCGGAGATGCAAATTTCCCCAAAGATTTATCTAGTAGTTCTTTCATAGCAGCATACATGCCTTCTTTATACTTCCATATCTTATACTGATAAAGTTTTTCTAAAACTTCAGAGGCTAGCACTTTTATTTTAGCTTCCGTCATGCCCTGGAAATTTATTTTATTTATTATCGGCTTGGTTCCACCTTCATCAAACTGTTTTTTCCCTATTTCGCCTACAAGATATCCCAGAAGAAATAAAGCCCTTTGGTGGTCTGCCAGTCCCACTTTTCCCCAGTAATCCTTTATCTCGGGCGAGACTAAATCTTCCCATATCAACTTCGAGCCACCTCCTTGCAATTCTTTGAGCATCCCTAATTTCTTGAGATAATAAACGAAAAACTGAGCGCTTATCAAAAATTTTCCCAGGTCGTCCGCCAATCTCTTATCGCTTGTTGACTTTCTTTGGACATAAGCCTCGTATTTATTGAAAACATGTACCCTTGCTGTCTCCATTAAAAGCTTTGTTAAGTACATAAGCTTTACGGAACTTCCTTTCAATAGCGCCCCGAGCATATCAAGGTAAATACCTATCTGAGGTTCATTCCTAACTTTCCTTATTGGAAGTAAATAATATATCTTGATGTAATCTATAGCAAGATAATTTAGCTTCCCTTCCCCGAAAAGATCCCTGACTTCTTTCAACGCTTCTGCTAATTCTGTTAACCTATGCGGCGGTACATCCTGGACAAATCTCTGAACCTTAACTTCTGCCGAACCACGCGGGTGCCTTGCAAAAAGAAAATTCAACAGGTAAGAGTCATCGCCAACCTGCCTGTACCGGTCATCAGCGATTTTCTCCTGAAATTCCTCCAATGCTTCTAACTTATTCAGCCTTTCCACCTTTTCTTTCAGTCGGTCAGCCCATTCCCACGGTGTAAGCTGTTGCGGGTTAATATTTTGATAAAATTGTGGAATCAAATACACATCCGCTTCCCCAAATTTCATTTTTAAATGTTTCTCTACGAACCTCTCCCCTACAAGTAAATATTTGTAGCATTCCTCGCACACTGCATAATTTTTAAAAAAGCCCGCTTCTATTAAATTGCTGGCAAAACCTATTTTATCGTTGATGTAGAATTTTAATAGCCTAAAACGAGTAAAATTTTTAGTTATATTCACTGCTGACCTTTGGCACAGATGGCATTGACCTTTAATCTTATCTTCGAAAACATCGTCGACCATCTGTTTTTCCAGATATTCATGGTATTCAGGGTCTTCCGCTATAAGATGCCCGTTTATTTTTAGCGTAAAAAGCACGTCATCCTTTGTTGAAATCCCCCAATATTTATCAAGCCAATTCCTTACGACTTCCGCTACCAAAGCCATGAGCTTTTTGACGTTTTCTTTTTGTCCCTCTTCCCCATCTTTTTTTGCGTACTCTTCGTAAAATGAAGGAGTGCAAAAACCGCAGAGCTCTATCAACGTATTTATTTCGTCTCGTTTTTTCTTCTGAATTAGAGCAGTATCATTCATATTCATCTTTTCTAAATTCCATAGGTAGGCATATCTTTTTTCGCCACCCCTTAAACCCGGGATTTCACAGTAATATTTTGCGATAATTTGCTGAAGGTTGCTTTTTAATGTGCTTTTAGCGGGCAGTTGTCTTGCAAGATTGGGAATGGACTGAATAAGATATTGAAGGTTATCGGTGGTAATTCTATCCTGTGGCTTATTGCCCTTTACATTGCCAAGCCACTTTATCCTGTCTAACTTCTCAGAATCGATACCCCACGTTTCTACTTTGGGCTGCGCTACTTTTGTTGTGTCAAAATCTAAAACTACAATATTTTTTGCCCTATTCGCCGCATCCACCATGCTGCTTAAAAAAGATTCGCCGCCTGTTGTCATCAATATACTTTCTCCCAGAGTCTTTATAGCTTCTATCACCTTTTCACCCCCTTATCTCTTTCTATGTTACAAAATAAAGTTTATTTCTTTACAAACCTGAACATCCCGAACCCCTGGCTGTTTCTTTCGCCAATCCCTGCCTCATACGCCAATTGAATTAAATTTTTATCACCTTCAATCACAAAACCGCCCTTCATAACCCTTCACGTTGGTCCCCTGAACGGTAAAAAGCCTTGAACGCCATTTTCCAACAGGCTCAATGTTAATATTAATCGTATGGTCGAAAGTAATCCCAAGGGCCTTCGCTTTCCTTAAAAGATTAACTTCGATAACCCGCCGGAAATCTTCATCATCGGGCGAGAGAAATCGCTTTACAAGCTTGCCTTCCTTTTTAGCACCCGTTGAAGCTACCACCGGTGAAATAGTTTCGCATAACATTTTTCCGGAAATATCGGGAATGCCTTCAATCTCCACCTTCTCCACATAAAGGCGGATATTCCCGAGGCAAACCTCGCCTTCCAAAACCAGGGTCTTAACAAGGGCTTCTATAGGTGCATCGAGCGGCGACGAAAACCACCAGGTGAGAGGAGGGGTTACTTTTAACCCACCGGGTAAAGCTTTTGACTCTTTGGAAAATATCTTAGAAAAAACTAATAATTTATACCTGTGATCAGCAGTAAATCCCTCTTCATGCAGGAAAGTTCCAAACTCGGGGTTGGCCCTGGCTATCGCCCCGTACAAATAACCGTGCAGGAGGTGCGGATAATTCCACGGCAAGACTACCGGTTCTTCTCCTTGAAAAACGGCGCGTACGCGCATAAATCATCCCTCAATCCAAAAATTGCTCCATCCGCATTCCCCTGCTATATAGCCACAATTTTCGATGACATATAGCAACATAATTCACTTTTATGCCGCTGGTATACAATTCCTCATAATTCTGTTCTTTCACATAAGACACCTTTTATCATTTATTAATAAAAAATTTGTTCGCACTTACTTATTTCTATAAATTTTCTAAAAATCCTTTTAATGACAATAAAAATATTTCGACAAAATTTGATTTTTTATTTCACCTTTGTAACTTCGTAACTGACCTTTCGCACCCTTAACCTTTAAAAAAAATTTTTTAAGTGCCAAAAACTAGCAGGTACTCTGGCCATCTCTGTCGTATATATGATAAAAAAGCTTAAATTGGACAGGGGTAGCTGCAGTGGACTTTTTCGAAATGAAAGAATTAGGTGCCGGACCAGTAATAAGTGCCATATTCCGTCAGATAGGGTGCCATAACACAATAAACCAAATGCTAACATGGAACGAAAAACAGTGCCTCCACTCTCCGGCAACACACATACTCGCCATAATAATAAATATCCTCTCGGGAAAGAGAGTTGCATTATACAAAGTCTTTTCCACCCTTGCACTTAAAGCTGTAATACATGAGAATATTGACACAAAAGTGCTTCACGGTGATACGGACTGCAAAACTTCTTTATGGATAATACGATGAATAACCTTTCACACCTTCCAAGCACATTTAACCTAGTATCAGAACTAATTAGAAAAAGCTTTTTCTTCAGAGGACTGGGAAGAGTATTCCTCATAATAAAGTTCCTTACAGACTGAAAGAATTTGAAGCTGAAATTTTTGACCGCCGGTATAGGTTGGTAGTAGTATTGTCCATTAATCCCCGACAAACCTTAGGGTATTATTTCCATTTTTGGGGATGTAAAAATATATCGGTTTTATAGGAAAGGGTGCGAAATGTAAGTTAAAAAAAACCACCATGAAAAATTCAGTTTCTCGTGATATAATAATCGCTAGAATATTTTGGGTATTTTTTCGTATCTAGAAGAAAGGAGTTCAAATAATTACATGGAAGACAACAAAAATCTATACTTTATTTTATTTGCTTTAAGTTTAGGGTGGACCGTGCTTTACGCCGACAGGACTTCGCTGTATCCGCTTCTCTCGGTAATAGGAAGGGATTTTAATTTAAATAATACCCAGCTCGGCACGATAACCAGCAGTTATTTTCTGGTTTACGTAGCCATGCAAATTCCTGGGGGAATCGTCGCGGATAAAGTGGGAAAAAAACGTCTTATAGTACTGGGGATTTTAACTGCAGGAGTCTCGCTTTTTTGTTTCGGACTTTTCGGAAAAAGCTACGGCCTTCTGGTTTTGTTCGCAGCTCTTCATGGTCTTGGAGCCGGAACCTATTACCCTTGCGCCTACGGAATAATGCTCGAGTTGGTAGATTCAAAACACTGGGGGACATCGGCCGCCATAATAAATCTCGGAATGTCGTTTGGGTTAATCCTCGGCCTTGCGATAAGCGGACCATTGTATATGCATTTTAAGAGTTACTCTGCAATATTCATAGGACTTGCCCTTTTTACCATGGCGCTTTCCCTTCTTTTTATAAAAATTCTGCCGGAGGCTGAAAGCAGGTGCAACGCAAAAGCAAACTTTTTTGCCGTAAAAGAAGTGTTAAAAAACAAAAACCTCCTGCTACTTTATATCGCCCAATTTTGCGCTCTTTACGGATACTGGACCGCAGTCACGTGGGGAGCCACGTTTTTTAAGGAAGAGCGCGGCATCGGCATGGAACTTGCCGGGCTATTCGTAGCCATCGCGGGCATGAGCTCCATAATTCCCAGCCTCGTTATGGGAAGGATATCGGACATATTCGGCCGCAAGAAAATAGCCTTAATACTTTTTCCCTTAGGAGCCCTTACATTATATTTGATGGCCCACGTCCGAACCGCATCTGCCATAATCCTATCGCTTATTGCATACGGAATTATCGGAAAATCGTCCTGGGACCCCATAGCGGTAGCCTGGAGCGGCAGCCACGCATCGACCTTGGGAAATGAAGCCGCGAGCACCGCCATGGGAGTGTTCAACTTTTTCGGCATGATGTCCGCTGTAGTAGCTCCGGTCATCACCGGATTTATAAGGGATATCACGGGCTCTTTAGTTGCGGCTTATTATGTTGCCGCAGTTCTATCATTGTTGGGCGGAAGTTTGGTTATATTAGTTGACGAGAAACTTCCGCAACCGGATAATAAGCTTGGATAATATAAATTCAATCGGGAGGAATGATGTATTGAACGTGGTTAAAATTATAAAGTAACGAAAGGATAATATACAAAGTCGACTGCAACCTTATATGTAAACTCAAGCGGGTCCGCATCCGGCTGTTCGATTAATCTCATTAGGCCCCGGGATTGCCGGTAGTGGTTTCCCGGGGCCTTAATGCTTAGCGCAAGAACATTCATATCAATTCACAGCCAAGGGTGTTTTTCATCTCCTGAAGGGCAAATTCGTGAACGCTTTTGTCAAAAGAAGCCACGCCATCCCTGTATATTTTTACCGAGTATCCCCTTTCCCTGGCATCCTTGGCGGTATAGAGCACGCATATATTGGTGCACACGCCCACCAGATAAAGCTCGTTTATCCCCCGCTCTCTCAGGTAAAGGTCGAGATCAGTTCCGTAAAAAGCGCTGTACCTGCGCTTTTTTATTACTTTATCTTCTTTTGCAGGTTCCAGCTCCTTTATGACCATACTACCCCAGGTCCCAGAAATACAGTGGGGCGGAAACATCTCAAATTCCCTGTCATCCTTTTCATGGCTGTCGCAGATGAATATCACGGGACATTTTTCTTTTTTGAATTCCTCAATCTTTTGTTTTATAAAAGGGATTATGTTTCTTGACGCTTCCCCAACGTACAGGCTTCCCCCTTCTTCCACAAAATCATTGAGCATATCAATAACCAATAGTGCTCTGCCCATTTATATTTCCCCCTTTTAATATTTCGCCAATTTAATTTCTTTTGGGTATTATATACTATATTTTTTGCTCTTATCCTTCAGAAAAATTAATTAAAATTCCCTCTTGGAATATATCTTTGCCGACACGGAATACGAAAGGGCATAGATAAAAAAGGCTATAATTAGGACAAAATAACCGGAAAACAAGCTGCCTTTATTGAAAAAATTTGCAATAAACTTTCCCGCTGATTCCAAAAATAAAAATGCGTTGAAGATTCCTATGAATAAAATGACATTTACAATCCTCGCTTTTGAATAACCGAAGGTATAAAATACCGGAAGTCCTATGCTGTTCATTAAAAGAGCAGCAGCTAGCACTGCGGCAACACCTTCCGCAGGAAATGAAAAATGTATAAAATCAGAAAAAATCAATTCAGAAATCCAACCAAGGGCTGCGCAAAACCCAAGCGAGATTGTAAAAAATACAAATAGTGAAAGATAACGGGAAAGGACGATTTTCTTCCTGGATAAGGGGAGGGAATTCAACAATAAATGGGCGTTGTTTTTGTCGTCGCAATAGCATGCGTGCTGCATAAAAACGTAAGTTAAAATAAATGTCACGGGCAAAAATATATCGCCCCTTTTTAAACCGGAAAAGGAAATTATCGCAATTAAAGCCACGAAAATCAAATAGAATAAGTAACTTTTTTGAATCAACAAATCTTTTTTTACATTTTCTAAGCCAAAGATCTTCACTATCCCTCTATCTTTCTTTAGGAGGTTCATTATGAGCTTTATAGTGGTAGTCTTGCCCGCCCCATTTGGGCCGATAAATCCCATTATATAGCCTCTTTCAAGGGTAAAACTTACTTCTCTAAGTTCAAATCCGGAAAATCTCTTTCTTAAACCTACTACCTCCAGGATGGGTTCCATTTATCTAAACCTCCCCATACAGAATCTCGAGCATTTTCATCATTTCCTCCAAAGAAAGCCCTAAAGATTTCCCTGCAAAAACGGCTTCCTCAAGCTTTTCCTCCACCACTTTAAGGCGCATCTCCCTCAACAGCTCCCGGTTTCTTACTGCCACAAAAGTGCCTTTCCCCTGGGTTGTGACGATATATCCTTCCCTTTCGAGCTCTTCATAAGCTTTCTTCACTGTAATCACGCTTATTCCAAGTTCTTTTGCCATATTTCGTATGGAAAAAAGAAGTTCTCCTTCCTTAAGTACTCCTCGTATTATCATGTCCTTTATCTGCCTTGCTATCTGCTTGTATATTGGTTCTTCAGAAGTATTGGATATTAAAATGTTCATTTTTAAAACAGACCACCTCCCATAAACTGTATATATTGTTTATGTACAGTATATACTAATAAAATGACATTGTCAACGGAAATAATTTAAAATCGAGTAGGAGTGGGTGACTAACCCCCGTCCCCTCTCACCACCGGACATGCGGGTCCGCATCCGGCGGTTCACCAAGCTTTACGAAGCCTCTGATAACGTTCGGTTAAGCTCGTTAGACCCTGAGATTGCCAGTAGGCGTTGCCCAGGGCTCTATTCATTGGCCCGTGTGCCATCCGCCACGGACCTTTCCGCGCATTGGCAAATTCGTGTACCACTTGCTCGGGTAGTCCTAGAGCCCTAAGTTCTCGATATCTTGTCCGTACTCGTTTCCACTGTTTCCATAAACATAGGCGTAATCTACGGCGTATCCAGCCATCCAATTCTTCAAATATGCTGGGTGTTTCGGCCAGGGCAAAGTATCCCATCCACCCTCCAATGTAGGTGTTGAGGCGTTCTGCGCGTTCGGCTATGCTTACTGGTTTGTTCCGGGCCGTTATATCCCGTATTTTCGTCTTTACTCGTTCAATGGTTTGGGGTGCTAGGCGGATGAGTATTTGCCCTCCTCATTTCCAATTCTTTGTCCAGCTCATCTAGTAGTATGTTGGCTAGAAGTGGGCTTAGCGGTCCTCCCTGGGGTGTTCCTTTTGTTGTTTCCATTACTACTCCGTTTATCATAACGCCTGCCTGTAGGTATCGGCGAATAAGGGTCAATACCCTCTTATCTTTCACTCTCCGGGCTACTTTTGCCATGAGTATGTCGTGGTTTACTCGGTCGAAGAATTTCTCTATGTCCAGGTCGACTGCCCATTCGTATCCTTCTTCTACGTATTGTCTCGCTTTCCTTACTGCGTCGTGGGCTCTCTTCCCGGGCCGGAATCCGTAGCTGAATTCCGAAAATCCCGGGTCAAAGATGGGTGTTAATACTTGCAGGCGGGTACCCACCGCAGGTGGGTGTTGTTGGATGAGGCGGTCCATTACGGTGGGGATTCCTAATAGCCTCTTGCCTCCCCCGGGTTTCGGGATTTCGACCCGGCGCACGGGCTTAGGCTTGTAGGTCCCCGCAAGTAGTTCTCCCCGGATGCGCGGCCATTCGGCACGGATTTGGTCCCGAAGCCGTTCGGTCGGGATGCCGTCTATGCCGGGCGCGCCTCCGTTTTGTTCTACTCGCTTTAGGGCTGCTAGCATGTTGTTTCTTTCTACCACCCGCTCCATCAGGCCGCTATCGTTGTCCCCGCGAGGTGACTCTCCGCTTCGTGCCGGAGAAGAACTCGGCCCTCCCGCGGGCCCCTGTGGCTTCACCACTCCTTCCCGTAGGCAGGCCCCTTCCGGGGACATCTAGCGTCTTCGCTCTTCTCTCGAACTCATCGGACTCACCTCTTACTTGATGTTCGGGCCTTCCCTCAAAGTCCATGACCTCCAAGGTACTATGCCCAAAGCTTCCCCTGACGGTTCAGCCATGCCTTCCAGCATGGGTTACCAGTTTACCTGGCGTTACCATCAGGCCTCCCCGGGTAAGAGCGAAAGCCTCCCCGCGCCCGCCCCATATACCCTACCACCCCTTGGCAGCCTTGGATTTCGCTGTGATTCGCCAGCTCATCCGAACGGTCTGGCCTCATAACGGGTTCTTGTTCATCGGGCCGTGGCTTTCCCTCCGGCTTCCTTCGGCACCCACCTGCGGTGGGTACCCGACCTCACGATGGACACCCTTGCCTTTGGGGAGAGACTTTGCCTTTCCTGCAGTGGACTTTCACCAGAGTTTTCCCCATGCCGGGCGCACAAAATTATTAAGCGGGCTCTCGCCCGCTTTAAAAACTTCTTCAATTTCTCAATCTCTTTATTATGCTATTGCAAAATTTTCCGGTAGTTGCATTTCCTCCCAAATCGGGAGTCAGGTTTTCGCCGTTTCGAAAAACGTCGTAAAGTGCTTTTTCTATCCTGTCTGCCTTTTCTACTTCCCCAATATATCTTAGCATCATTGCTGCCGAAAGAATCATCGCCGTAGGGTTTGCTATATTTTTACCCGCTATATCCGGAGCGCTGCCGTGAACGGCCTCGAATACCGCAACACCATCGCCGATATTCGCTCCGGGGACAACCCCAAGCCCCCCGACCAGGCCCGCGCACAGATCGGAAATTATATCGCCGTAAAGGTTGGGACACAAAAGCACGTCGTATTTTTCGGGATTCTTCACAAGCTGCATGCACATATTGTCGACTATCAATTCTTCATAAGTTATATCGGGATAATCCTTTGCAACCTTCCTTGCGCATTCTAGAAAAAGCCCGTCGCTTAGCTTCATTATGTTGGCCTTATGAACAGCCGTTACTTTTTTTCTGTTTTCCTTTCTCGCGAATTCGAAGGCAAATTTTGCAATTCTCGTGGAGGCCTCGGCGGTTATCAGCTTTATGCTCTCGGCGGCCACATTCCCTATTTTGTGCTCGATCCCGGCGTACAGGTCCTCGGTGTTTTCCCTGACCACTACCAGGTCTATCCCCTCATACCTCGTCTTAATCCCATCTATGGACTTAGCGGGCCGAAGGTTTGCAAAAAGGCCCAGCTCCTGCCTCAGAGCCACATTTACGCTCCTGTGTCCGGATATCACCGGCGTTTCCGTAGGTCCTTTGAGGCAAACACCGTTTTCCTTTATTGAAGCCAGTACTTCATCGGGGAGCACCGGCTTCCCTTTTTTTGCTGCCGAAATCCCTGCATCCATAATTTCCCATTCAATTTGAGCGCCGCTTGCTTCCACAACTTTAACAGCAGCTTTTGCAATCTCTGGGCCTATCCCATCTCCTGGAATTAAAGTTGCTTTCCTCATTGTTGATCTTCTCCCAAGTTTTTCTTTATATAGTTGAGCAATCCCCCTTCAAGAAGGAGATTGATTTGCCTTTTTGTCAGATCAAAGCTTATGGGAATTTCTAATCGCTTAGTAACATTTTTCAGAACGCCCTTGCCTCTTTTTATCCCTTCTTTAACATCCTCTAGCAGGAGGTGGTCGCCTTCTTCTATTTTTTCATAGTCCATGCCGTTTTCGAATAATGCAGGCAATATCCCGTAATTCACCAAGTTATCCTTATGAATTCTTGCGAAAGATTTTGCAACGACCACCTTTATGCCAAGATAAAGCGGGACTAAAGCTGCGTGCTCCCTGCTGGAGCCTTGGCCGTAGTTTTCGCCCCCTACAATGATTCCACCATCTACTGATTTTGCTCTTTTAGCGAACTCTTTGTCTATGATGCTGAAGCAGTATTCAGAGAGGGCAGGTATGTTAGACCTCAGAGGAAGTAGCTTTGCAGTGCCGGGTATTATGTGGTCCGTCGTAATATTGTCTTCAACTTTTATGAGCACCTGGCCTTCAATAACATCGCCGACTTTGCTAGCCACCGGAATCGGTTTTATGTTAGGGCCGTAGAAAACCTCCACTTTTTCTTTTTCCCCGGCCGGCGGGATAATCATATTGTCGTTAATATAATACTGCTTTGGCTCTGATACTTCCGGCATTTCTCCTGACTCTCTAGGATCCGACAGCACCCCATTAATTGCCGTTACCGCTGCCACCGCAGGGCTAGCAAGGATCACCTGGGCATCCGCAGTGCCAGACCTTCCTTTGAAATTGCGGTTGAAGGTCCTGACAGACACGGCTCCTGAGCCCGGTGCCTGCCCCATGCCAATGCACGGTCCGCAGGTACATTCCAAAATCCTCGCGCCTGCCGAAATTATATCTGAAAGGATTCCACTTTCTGTCATCATCGTAAGTACCTGCCTCGATCCCGGTGAAATGACAAGACTTACGTCCGGGTGAACTGTTCTACCTCTTAGAATTTTTGCGACTAGCATCATGTCCTTGAAAGACGAATTGGTACAGCTTCCTATCGCAACCTGATCCACCTTCATACCTTTTACTTCACTTATGGGATGAACATTGTCCGGGCTGTGAGGCATTGCTACCAGAGGCTCCAGTTTTGAAAGGTCTATCACTATTTTTTCGTCGTACTTTGCATCTTCATCGGGCTTTAATTCCCTGAAGTCACTCTCTCTTCCCTGAGCCTTTAAAAACTCGTACGTCACCTCGTCGCTGGGGAAGATGGAGGTAGTCGCACCGAGCTCTGCCCCCATATTGGCTATTGTCGCCCTTTCGTGGACTGACAACGTCTTTACGCCTTCTCCCGTATATTCGAATATCTTCCCGACCCCGCCTTTTACCGTAAGCCTTCTTAAAAGCTCGAGGATGACATCCTTTGCAGTTACCCAGGGCTTTAGCTTCCCTTTCAGCTCCACATTTACTATATACGGCATTTTAAGGTAATAAGGGTAGCCCGCCATCGCAGCAGCTACGTCCAGCCCGCCAGCACCTATGGCAAGGCATCCTATCCCTCCAGCCGTTGGGGTATGGCTGTCCGAACCCAACAAAGTGTCACCAGGTACGGCAAATCTCTCTAAATTCACCTGGTGACAGATGCCGTTTCCGGCTTTTGAATAATAGATGCCGTACTTCTTGGCCACAGTAGCGATGAATTTATGGTCGTCGGCGTTTTCAAACCCGGTTTGCAGGGTATTGTGGTCTATATACGCCACAGACCTTTTGGTTTTCACTCTATCTATCCCCATAGCCTCCAACTGGAGGTATGCCATGGTCCCCGTAGCATCCTGAGTTAGTGTCTGGTCTATTTTTATCGCGATTTCTTCGCCGGGTTTCAAACTTCCTTCGACCAGGTGTTCAAGCAATATCTTCTGCGCAATATTGTATCCCAATTATACCACCTTCTTTTCCTTTTTTCTTTCTGCATCCCAGGCGTAGTACAAAAACAGGAATTCCTTTTCCGTGAGGCTTCTTTTCATCGAAACTGCAGTGTCCCGGACCCTGTCGAGAAGTTCTTTCGCCTCCTCCTTTTCCATCTTGATCCCGTACTTTTCAAGGACGCTGACCAATGCAGCCGTCCCGGAATGCTTGCCGATAAAAATTTTGCGCTCTAGTCCCACTTCTGCAGGGTTGAATACCTCGTAAGTCTCGGGGTGCTTTAAAGCTCCGTCTACGTGAATACCTGATTCGTGGGCGAAGATATTTTCTCCCACTACCGGCTTCCAGGAGGGCAGGAACCTGCCGCTCGCCTTTGATACGTATTCGGAAACTTCCCTGAACATTTCCTGCTTTAGCCCGTGGTCGATTTTTAAAGCGTGTTTCAATGCCATAGCAACTTCCTCAAGCGCAGCGTTGCCAGCTCTTTCTCCCAGGCCGTTTACCGTTACCCCCGCATGGGTCGCCCCGGCTTTTATGGCCGCTACGGTATTTGCTGTCGCCATGCCGAAATCGTTATGTGCGTGGATCTCTATGTCCATCGAAGTTCTTTCCTTTAGCCTTTTAATAATTTCGTAAGTCGTGAGCGGCTCTAAAAATCCAACGGTATCGCAGAACCTGAAGCGGTCGGCACCGGCTTCTTTTGCAGCAAGAACGAAACTCACCAGGTACTCGAAATCGGCCCTTGAAGCGTCTTCCCCGTTTACGGAAACGTACACGCCTTCCTTTTTTGCAAATTCCACCGCTTTCCTCATTTGCTCTATAACTTGTTCCCTCGAAGAGCGGAGCTTGTATTTTATGTGCAAATCCGACACAGCGATTGAAATTGCCACCGCATCCACGCCACACCTTATCGACCGCGCTATATCATCTATGACCGCCCTGTTCCATGCCATTATGCTGGCCTTCAGTCCAAGCTTTACTATCTGGCGCATCGTTTCTTCCTCTTCAGCCCCCATCGCGGGAATACCCGCTTCGATCTGGTCCACTCCCATCATATCAAGAAGCCTTGCTATCATTATCTTTTCTTCTCGCGCAAAAACCACTCCTGCGGTCTGTTCCCCGTCCCTTAACGTAGTATCCACCCAAATTACCTTCTTATTGCCGTTTTCACCCATTGTAACACCTCCACCGGTATTCACGATTTATTGTATACAATTATACTTATATTCACGGATTCTGTCAATAAAAAAATACATGCCAAAACGCATGTATTTCAAGTCTTTTGTTTTTCTCTTTCGAATTCTGTTAGAACTTCCTCGAATATGCTTACCGCCTTTTTGGCATCATCTATGGTTATATTGAGGGGCGGAAGCATTCTCACAACTCCGTTTCCTGCAGCAACCAAAAGAAGCCCTTTTTCTAAAGCCTTCGATATTATCGGGCCCACATCCTGAGCTGCCATCTGGATGCCTAACATCAACCCTTTGCCCCTTACATCCGCTACAGAAGGGTGGGATTTATTCAATTCAAGTAGTCTGGACTTCAGGTAATTCCCAACCTTTTCTGCGTTTTCCACAACGCCATTGAGAAGCTCCTTCATCACCGCTATGCCCGCAGCGCAGGACACTGGATTCCCCCCAAAAGTCGAGGCATGGTCTCCCGGCTCGAAACCCGATGACGCATTGCCCGTCGCTACTACCGCACCCAGAGGAAGTCCCCCGGCAATGCCCTTGGCAAGGGTCATTATGTCGGGCTCTACATCATAATGCTGGTAGGCAAAGAGTTTGCCGGTCCTACCCATCCCTGTCTGTATCTCGTCAAATATTAGGAGCAGTCCCTTTTCATCGCAAAGTTCCCTTACTTTCTTGAGGTAATCCTGGTCTGCCTCATACACCCCGCCCTCTCCCTGGACGGGTTCCAGCATTATTGCGCATGTATTTTCATCGACGGCACTTTTTAGCGCTTCAAAATTGTTGAAAGGCACATGCTTGAATCCCTCTACTAAAGGCCCAAAGCCTGAATGGTATTTGGGCTGCCCCGTGGCGCTCAATGCACCCATAGTCCTTCCATGGAAGGATTGGCTTGCCGCAATGATACCGTATTTATGTTCACCGTACTTTTTCTTCGAATATTTCCTCGCAAGTTTTATAGCCGCTTCGTTGGCCTCTGCCCCGCTGTTGCAGAAAAACACCTTGTCGCCGAAAGAATTTTCTACGAGGAGTTTTGCCAGTTCAATCTGTGGGGCATACCAGTACAGGTTGGAACAGTGAAGCAACTTCTCGCACTGGTTTTTTATCGCCTCCACTACCGCTGGATGGCAGTGTCCCAGGTTGTTTACTGCTATTCCCGACGTAAAATCGAGGTATTCCCTACCTTGGGTGTCATAAACTAAAACTCCGCTTCCCCTTTCCAGCACAACTGGGTATCTTTTATAGGTGTTCATCACGTACATCATACCCTTTTTGATGTAGTCCATTTTACCTTATCCCTCCTTATTTTTCAATCGTCGTGCCGACCCCATCTTCGTCAAACAGCGCAAGGAGGACGGCATGGGGCACGCGTCCGTCTACTATTTGAGCCTTTTTTACACCTCTTTTCACTGCCTCGACACAGCACATAATTTTAGGTATCATGCCACCATCTATCACGCCTCTCTTTATTAATTCCAGGGCTCTTTCCGTCTTTAGGCTTCTTATTAATGAAGTCTTTCCAGACCGGTCTTCATAAACACCTTCTACATCTGTCAAAAGTATCAGTTTTTCGGCACCAAGGCCCGCGGCTATTTCGCCAGCCGCCGTATCGGCGTTTATGTTATATGTCCTTCCGTCTTCTCCAGAGGTAACGGGCGAAACAACGCATATATATCCCTCTCTTGAAAGGATATCCAATATCTTTGCATTTACCGATTTTATCCTGCCCACAAAGCCGATATCTCCGTTACTTAGGTCTTTTTCCGCAGTAAAAAGCCCTCCATCCTTTCCGCTTAACCCTACCGCCTTTCCACCGCATCGATTTATTTGCGAAACTATTTTTTTATTTATTTGCCCCGACAGAACCATTTCCACCACTTCGACGGTTTGTTCATCGGTAACTCTGAGACCGTTGACAAATTTCGGGGTTATACCTAATTTTTGCGAAACTTCGCTTATTTTCTTGCCTCCTCCGTGCACGAGCACGATATTTATCCCCGAATTTTTTAAGAGGACGATATCCTCTATTAGAGTATCTTCCTGACCTTCGCTCCCCATAGCGCTTCCGCCGTACTTTATTACGATGGTTTTCTCGCGGTAGTCTCTTACTGAAAAAAGAGCTCTTTTAAAAACTTCGACCCTTTCAAAAGCCTGCATCCTGATTCTCTCCTTTTTGCAGCTTAAGTCCTGTAACTTGCGTTTATTTTTACATAGTCATAAGAAAGGTCGCACCCCCAAGCAGTTGCATTAAATTCCCCTTGTTTTAGGTCAACCGTCAAGTTCACATCCTTTTCCGAAAGGATCTCTTTTGCCTTTTCTTCCGAAAAGTCAAGGCCAACGCCATTTTCAACTAACTTTACCTCTCCTTTTTTGCTGGAGATAAATATATCCACCTCTTCCGGGTCAAAATCTATTCCCGAATAGCCTACTGCACACATAATCCTTCCCCAGTTGGCATCTTCTCCAAATATGGCCGCTTTTACAAGGTAGGATTTGGAAATCGTCCTCGCAGCCTTTACAGCACTCTCCTTATCCCTTGCGTTTTTTACCGTAATCTCTATTAACTTCGTCGCACCTTCCCCATCCCTTGCAATCATCTTTGCAAATTCTACGCATAATTTCTCAAGGGCTAGATAGAAAATCTCGTACTCATCGGTGCCCTCTGTTATAGTGTTGTTTCCAGCCAGTCCATTCGACATTATCAATACCATGTCGTTAGTGCTCGTATCGCCATCTACGCTTATCATGTTGAAGGATTTATCTGCAGCATCCTTCAACGCCTTTCGCAGTGCTTTTTCTTCTATGTTCGCATCGGTTGTCAAAAAGCAAAGCATCGTAGCCATATCCGGATGAATCATTCCCGAGCCTTTCGCCATCCCGCCAATGGTAATTTCCCTACCATGAATTTTTATTTTCACTGCCGCTTCTTTTTTAAAAGTATCCGTCGTCATTATCGCCAAAGCTGCATCAGAGGCGCCCTCTACACTTAAAATTTTTGCACAGCTTTCTATACCTTCCCTTACCTTATCCATCGGGAGGTACACTCCGATAACCCCAGTAGAAGCCACTGCCACATCGCAGGGAGCTATATTTAATCGTTTTGCAGTAATTTCTGTCATTTCTTTCGCATCTTTCAAGCCCTTTTCCCCCGTGCATGCATTGGCATTGCCGCTGTTTGCTACAATTGCCTGGATTTTGCCATCTTTTATGTTTTCCATCGTCACAAGCACCGGGGCGGCCTTTACCTTGTTGGTCGTAAAGACCCCCGCTGCTACGGCAGGCACTTTGGAAAATACAATGGCCAGGTCCTTCTTGCATTTTTTAATGCCGCAGTGCACTCCCGCTGCCAAAAAACCTTTTGGAGCGGTGACTCCACCTTCAACAAATACGATGTCCATATCGAGTCTCCTTTCGCAGATTGAATTTTAATAAAGAATTTTACGGATATATTGCAGGGAAATCAAGTCCCATATACTCCGGAAAATCAAAAAGAATATTCATGTTTTGAACTGCCTGCCCCGACGCACCCTTCATCAGATTATCGATGGCTGAAATAATTATGAGCTTCCCGGTATGCTCATCGTAGGCCAGCCCGATGTGACAATGGTTAGATCCATAAGTGTCCTTTGTGCGTGGGAACCGGCCCTCTTCCAATAATTTTACGAAAAATTCCCCTTTATAAAAATCAACGTAAGCTTCCCTCACTTCTTTCACGGAAATATCTTCCTTGAGGTTACAATATATGGTGCTCAGGATACCCCTGGTCATAGGCACCAGGTGAGGGGTAAACGTCACTTTAATTTCTTTTCCGCAGATCTTGCCGAGTTCCTGCTCTATTTCCGGAGTATGTCTGTGGTTTGCAACACCATAAGCTTTTGTGCTCTCGTTGCATTCCGCATATAGGTTTCCTAAAGTAAGGCTGTGCCCCGCTCCCGATACGCCCGACTTTGAGTCTATTATTATATCTTCCGTTAGGATAAGCCCATATTTCAAACATGGTGCTAGTGCAAGTATGGCACTCGTCGGATAGCAGCCCGGATTCCCTATGACATTTGCATTTTTGATTTTTTTCCTGTAGATTTCCGGAAGCCCGTAGACTCGCCTCACGCCTTCATGCAATTTAAAGGGCTTTCCGTACCATTTTTCGTACACCAAAGGGTCGTCAAATCTAAAATCTGCGCCAAGGTCTATGAGCTTTTTCCCTGATGAAATTATTTCACCCGCAAACTCCAGCGCATGTCCGCTGGGTAATGCGGTGAAGATCACGTCGGACTTTTTTATGAGTTCCTTTACATTTAGCTCGTCACACTTCATGGAAAAATAACCCTTCAAACTGGGATACAGATCATCGTATTCCCGTCCTGCATAATTGTTAGAAGTTATGCCGACTATGACTACCTCAGGGTGACGGGACAACAGCCTTACAAGCTCCACTCCGGTATAGCCAGTTGCCCCTACAACGCAGGCCTTAATCATTCGCTTCCCCTCCAATTCTACATTTATATTATGCATAAACAATCTTTTTTCTGCATAAGTTTACATTTGCATTCCATTATAAACGTTAAGGGGAAAAAATGCAATATTTTTTTAAAAGTGATTTTTATCACGGAAAATTCCATTATTTTAAGGTATATTCCAATTTAAAGAACAACTAAATGGAGGGATTTTGGATGGAAATCATAAACCTAGAGCAAAGCGCAATATCTTCCGGTGAAAAAATTATCCCAAGCCGAATAATAGAAAAGGAAGAAGTCCAGGTGGTGCTGCTTGCCTTTGAACCTGGACAGGGCGTGCCGGAGCATAAGACTCCTGTGGATGTATTTTTTTACGTAGTAAAGGGGACGGTGGAAATAACAATAGGAGAAGATAACGAAGAGATACGAGAGGGCAACATAGTGCTGAGTCCCGCCAACATCCCCCACGCTATTAAAAATAACTCCAGTGGAAGGGCCATGGTCCTAGTTATAAAAACCCCAAACCCCCAGTATATTAAAAAATAAAAAAGCCCCGTTTTTTTCGGGGCTTTTTCACTTACATAAAGGCTTTTCTCATCTCTTCTGCTTGCCTGCGGTCAAGCTGCATTATCATCCTCATGAGTTCCGCCACGTGGTGCTTTTCATCATTGGCAATCTCAAGGAAAAGCTGTCTTGCCTGGGTGACATTCGTCATACGAGCGTGCCTTTCGTATTGATTTATGGCCTGAAGCTCGCCTATCAAGTCTTCCCTAAGCATTTCAAGCAGCGTCGCCCGTCCATCGTCGTAATGCATTACTCCTTCGCCTTCCATCATGAAATTCACTCCTTTTTAAATCTATCACTAATAAAATATGAAGGCGAAAGGCTTTGTGTTATTAAAACCTGATGTCTTCCTTTGCCACTGCCGCGACGCCTATACAGGTATCCGCCGCACCGTAGTATACGTAAATCACCTCATCCTTCTCGCAGGCGCCGCAACTGAAAACTACATTCGGCACAAGGCCTTGTTTTTCCCATTCCAATTCGGGCTCTAAAATTGGTTCCGCCTGCCTTGCCAGGACTTTGGAAGGGTCTTCTAGATCCAGCAGAGCAGCTCCAAGCCTGTAGACGTGGTTTTCATCTACCCCGTGGTAAATGAGAAACCATCCTTCCTCTAGCTTCAAAGGAGGCCCGGCTATGCCTATCTTTTTGGAATCCCAAAAGCCCGGCCTGGGGGTCATGATTATTCTGTGGTCATACCATGTCCTCAAATCGTCGGAATATGCTATCCATATATTAGGGTGTCTCCTGTGAAAGAGCACGTATTTGCCTTTTACCCTTTCCGGCAGAAGTGCCGCGTCTTTGTTGGGCTCGTCAAGGAGTATTCTTTTGCCGGACCAATTCTCTAGGTCCTCCGATTCCACCAGGGTTATCCTTATATCTTCCCAGCTCCTGCCGCCGAAGGCGGTATAGAGCATGTAGTACTTGCCGTCGAGTTTTGTTATCCTGGGGTCTTCAATTCCCCAGGCTTCCTGCTCGGTAGTCCCAACAAGCAAAGGCTTGTCAAACCTTTGAAAATCTATTCCGTCGACACTTTTCGCATAACCTATTGAAGATACGAATTTGTACTTTTCTTCGGGTTTAGGAGTATCGAGTTTAAAAGAGTTATTGGAGGCTCTATAAAAGAGGTGAAAGTATCCACCCTCGTATAAAGCCGCTGCGTTGAACACCGCAAACTTTTCCCATTCGTGCCCGGGATTGGGAAGGAGTACTGGCTTTTCGGAAAGTCTCCTGAGTCTTATCATCCCATCCCCCCTCATTAAAGTATAACAGCCGCCTTTTCCATTTCAAGAGCCACCTGAAGAGCACCAAATGCGTCGTAAAGCGTGACATCGCAGTCCTCTTTTAGCCCCCTTGCAGCCATGGAAAGGTCCTTCAGCCCCTCCGCCACGCACGCGCGGTACACTTCCCACCTGTCCTGACGAATTAAAAAGACGTATCTGTTCCTCCCCATGGCTCTGAAAGTCTTCCCCCTCCCCGTAAAGGTCCTTTCATCTTCGTATTCTTCCACCTCTTCGACTTTGAGATCCAAATCTATTCCTGGGAGGAAATTCCTGGCTTTTTCTGCAATTTCTCCCCGCAGATAATCATCAGTTCTTTTTGTCACCAGTGCATCTATTTGGAGTCTTACCGGAATCCACCCATAAACTTTCGCGTATGCCCTTTCAAAGGCAAAGGAAAAAGTGGTTTTCTCGAAAGGCTCGGGCTTAGTAAAGCCGTGATAATAATCAACAACTGTTCCTCCCTCGTGAAGGCAAAAGCCCATAACCCTCTCGACTAGCTCAAACCCTTCCCTTTTCACATTCCATGCCACAACCTTTTCTGGCCGTCCGACGATCCAATTCATTATGTCAAAAAAGTGTACTCCATGCTCAACCCAGATTCCCCCACTTTTTTTATAGTCCCAGAACCAGTGGGATGGGCTTAGATGGTCGTCGTGGGCATAATTCTCGAGCCCCGCCCTCTCCAGCATCCCGAAGATTTTACTTTCATTTACCATTTTCAGCACAAAATAGAGAGGATTTCTCCTCATGACAAAATCAATCGTGGCCTTGAGATTTTTCTTTCTGCAAACTTTTATCAATTCCTCCATTTCATTTTGGCGAATGGCTCCCGGTTTTTCTAAAAATACGTTTTTGTCTGCCTTAAAAGCCATCATAGCAAGTTCAAAGTGAAGGTGAGGCGGTGTGGCTATCGCCACTATGTCTATTTCAGGGTCCTCCACAAGTTCTTCCGGTTTTCTGTAAACCCTGTCGATACCGAATCTTTTTCCAAACTCTCTTCCCCTTTCCGGTTCGATGTCGCACACTGCCCAAAGTCTGCAGTGTTCACCGCCTTTTTCTGCCAAAGCCCGGGCGATGATACCGGCGAACCACCCAAGTCCTATGAGGCCCACATTGAATTGCATTTAATTGTCCTCCTCCTTTCCTAGCATTTTAATTTAATATTCCATAATACACCTTTCCCCCGAAAACCTTACTCCTTCTAGCTTTAAAAGAAATTTCTTGAATTCAAGCCCTCCGCCATAGCCCACTAGAGAGCCATCGCTGCCCACCACCCTGTGACACGGCACCAAGATGGGCACAGGATTTCTGTTATTGGCCAAACCAACGGCCCTTGCGGCTCCGGGCTTGCCCAACTCCCTTGCAATTTGACCGTAACTTTTAACTTTCCCATAGGGTATTTTAAGCAATTCGTCCCAAACCCTCTTTTGAAATGTAGTCCCTTTTAAGTCAAGGGGTACGGTAAAATTTTTCCGCCTTCCACCGAGATACTCCAAAAGCTCTTCTTTTAGCCTTTTATTTATGGGACTGTATAAATCGTCCTCATCTAAAATGTATAATTTCCCGTATAATCTTTCTAATTCTCCCAAAAAGTCGGTTTCTCTTTCGCCCGGCAGGCTCAGTTTTATAATTCCTTTTTCGTTCGATGCTATTATAAATATGCCAAGCGGAGTTTTTACTCTTCCTATGTATACCATTTTCTTCACCTCAATCTTTGTTTTAAATGTTGTTAAATTTTATTAAATATGATATATTACTATTACTAATTAATAGCCAGGAAAGGAGGATAAAGGTGACGGAAATCTTCGAAGCTGTCAGGAAAGATATAGCCGACGAGCATGCCGCTATAATTCAGTACCTGTACCATGCTTACTCCACCCCCGACGAGGAGATCAGAGGAAAATTAGAGTCTATAGCAAGGGATGAAATGCGTCATTTTAAGTGGCTCAACGAATGGCTGGTCAAACACGGGCAAAAACCCGCTATAGAGAGGTCTTCACTGGTCAGCACCGGCACACTTAAGTCCCTGATTGAAGCAGATATAAAGGCAGAAATCGATGCCATAAGCCAATACATAGATCACAAAGCCATGACCGACGATAAAGAGCTTATAGCCCTCATAGACAGGATAATTGCCGACGAAAGGTCCCATCGCACTGAATTCGAGAAGCTCCTCGAAGAACTGGAGTCAAAAGCTAGCGCAGAATCTGACAACCCCAGCGGCCCGAGCGAGGGTCCTGCATTGGGCGCCCACGAAGCTGCTCTGCTTCAGCAAGCTCTTGAGCACGAATATACTTCTCTACTTCAATATCTGTACCATTATTTTACCACTGGCGGCAGCGATGAGTACGAAGATTTTTCCATCGACGAGATGAAACATTTCGGCTGGTTTGCAGAAGCTTTAGCCGAAAGAGGCTACCAGCCGTTGCTCGAACACAAGGTTGGCGAAGTAAAAACAGCTCCTGAAGATGCAGCAAAAAGCAACCTTTCTCTAGAAGAGGAAGCTATAAGGAAATTTTCGGAGGCAAGGGAAAAGATCAGAGATGGAGAAGTAAAAGAGATTTTTGAACTAGCCCTCGAACATGAAAATTATCATGCCTTTTCTCTCAAAAAAATGCTGGAGAAACTCGAGAAGGCTTCCGGTAAAAAGTTTACCGTAGGAAGTCTAAAAGAATTGAAAGATAAAGAAAAGTGAAGGGAGGAAGCGCGGAAATTCCGCGAAAAATTATGGCTGATTATTTAAATCGCTCTCAATCACCCCTTACCGAAGAGCAATGGGAAAGCATGGAGAAAGTCGTTGTAGAGACGGCAAAGAAGCATTTGATAGGCAGGAGGTTCCTAAGCCTCTACGGGCCCCTGGGAGCGGGAGTTCAATACCTCGACTTTAAGGCTTATGCGGGAGACTTTAAAGCGGTGGTAGACTTTGTGGGCGACGGGGACGAAGGTACATTATATTCTCCCTCAAGGCAAATAAAGCAGATTCCGATGATATATAAGGACTTTAAAATCGAATGGCGTGACCTGGAAACTTATGCTGCACAAGGACTCCCTATGGACACGACTGCAGCCGCAATGAGCGCCGCTTTCGTCGCAGAAATGGAAGACGACCTCATATTCAATGGTAGTCCTCAATTCGGCATAGAAGGACTCCTCACGGCACAGGGGAGGTCTTTCATCAAAATCGGAAATTGGGATGAAGAAGTCTCTGCTTATGAGGACATACTCAAAGCGGCAGAAACCCTTTCGGCCAAGGGCTTCCGCGAGCCTTACGCCTTAGTGTTAAGCCCGAAGCTGTATTCGAAATTACTTAAGCCCTACAAAAACACCCAATATTTAGAGATAGACCTGGTAAGAAAGGCTGTTACTGAATGCATATATAAATCTCCTGTTATTAAGGGTGATAAGGCGGTACTCATCTCAATCGATGCTGAGTACGTGGATTTAGCAGTGGCGCAAGATATCACCTTAGCATTCCTAGAGACATCGAAAATGAATCATTACTTTAGGGTATTTGAACTCGTCATGCCGAGGATTAAAGTCCCGGCTGCAATATGCACGATAGAGTGAGAAGTTTAGAGCAGTTTAACTTTTTTAAAGGAGGTCATTTGCTTATGGAAAAATGGGTTTGCACTGTATGCGGTTACATATATGACCCGGAAAAAGGAGACCCGGAAAACGGCATAGAAGCGGGTACCCCTTTCGAAAACCTGCCTGAAGACTGGACATGCCCGGTCTGCGGTGTGGGAAAGGATATGTTCGAGGAAGAATAATTTTAAGGCCCCAAATAGGGGCCTTAATTTGCAGACATTGGAGGGAAAGCGATGAAAGAAATTCTGGAAAAAGCCCTAAAATTCGAACAAGAAGGCTACGAATATTATATGAAAATTTCCAAACAGATCATAAATCCCCTGGCAAAAAGGCTTTTCGAATCATTAGCTCAACAGGAAAAAGTCCATGAGGAAATTATCAAGAGCCTTTTTGCTTCTAATAATTTTGATTCGGTAAAAGAGTTCAAATCAAACACAGCACTCTTAGAAGAAGAACTGAAGGCTCTATTTTCACAGCTTGAAGACTGCCAAAGAAAGATACCCTTAGACCACATAGAAGGATACAAGCTGGCTATGGAAATGGAAAAAAGAGGATACGAAATGTACAAGAAATTTCACATAGAAGCTAAATCGGAGGAGGAAAAGAAGTTTTTCGAAGCCCTCATGAAAGAGGAACTGGAACATCTAAATTCTCTAGACAATGTGTACCGGTTCCTAACAGGCACTGAAGTCTGGTATTCCGAAGAGGAAAGCAAGGTGTGGAACTGGATGAATACTTAAAAGGAGGCCTTAAAAGCCTCCTTTTTTCACAAAGATTCCTCATAAATTCTCACTATGTCTTCAAAAGTAAGCTCCCCCGGTGTTGCCGATAGGTTGTGTGCCATGTAATTTTTGACGTTCGAAGTCAACTTTTGTATATCTTCCTTCTTCACCCCGAAGCTCGAAATGCTGTTTGGAAGACCTAAATCATTTATCATTTCGACTATGGCATTTATCGCCTCTTTTGCCTTTTGCTCTTCAGTAAAACCGGCCGTATTTATTTTCATGACATCCGCTACCTTTGAAAGCTTTTCGATAGCATGGGGTTTTACGAAGTTCAAAAAAGCTCTTGCAAGGGGCGCCAACCCTTCACCGTGGTGTACATCGAAAAAGCTGCTAAGGGGGTGTTCCATAGCATGGAGCGCGCAAACTCCCGCCTGGCCCAAGGATATGCCGGCTAATGTGCTTGCAACGGCCATTTTGTCCCGGCTTTCTTTATCGGGTTCGTAAACCGCTTTTTTAATATTCTCGCAGATCAGCTCCATGGCTTTCAAAGATATGCTCTCAGTCAGAGGATTGCTTCTCAAACTTATATAGGACTCTAGCGCGTGGAAAAACGCGTCTATTCCCGTTGACGCTGCGATTTTAGGGGGCAGTGAATCCATAAGCTCCGGGTCCACTATGGAGACCTTAGCAAAAATCGCAGGACTTCTGAAACCTTTCTTTGCCATTGTATTAGGATTTGTCATAACTGCTATGTTGTTAGCCTCGCTTCCGGTACCTGCAGTGGTGGGTATAAGGATTATGGGCAAAGCCTTTTCTCCGGATTTGCCTTCCATGTAATCTGCCATAGGTCCACTGTTGAGTGCGGCAAAGGCAATACCTTTTGCAGTATCCATAGCTGTACCGCCGCCCAATCCAATAACAAGGTCTACCTTGTTTTCCCGCGCAAAAACTCCCCCTTCATCTATATCGGTGGTAAGGGGGTTGTATTTAACTTTGTCGAACAAAATCCATTCGATACCATGATCTTCAAGGCTTTTTGTAAGTTTTTCGAAGCTACCAGTTTTCTTGGCGCTCGATTTACCTGTAACTATTAAAGCTCTCTTGCCCAATTCTTTTGCATAAAAGCCTGCTTCACTTATTTTACCTCTGCCAAACAATATTTTTGTAGGTAGAAAGAAGCCAAAATCCATACTAAAACGTGGTCATCTAAACCGAACTAACCGCTCGGTTTAGGCGGCTGGGGTATTTTTTACCGCCTTTTATGGCTTCCCTGCCCCAGCAGGCGGTATTTGGGAAGCCTTCTGCCCCTGCCAAAAAAGCAGGTACTTATGCCTTAACCGGTCTGCCTACTCCCCTGAATAATTAACCCGGCATTCTCACTAAAAGCCAAATTGAACCACAATAAAGCCCAATATGATTATATCATAACTTACATTGATTCGGAATTTTTCGCGGAAAAAATAACTTATGGGAACTATATATTAGCCTTACATTTTGTTATAATCTTTTTTGAACCTTTTAATTTTACCAGAGCATGAGAAATAAAATATTAGTAAAAGTGCCTTGCTTGGCTTATCGAAAATAAAAGGGGAGTGTTTTTATGGAAAAATTAAAAGTAGGCGTTGTTTTCGGCGGGCAGTCAGGGGAGCACGAAGTATCGCTGATGTCAGCATTTTCGATAATAAATGTAATGGACAAATCAAAATATGACATTATTCCCATCGGAATAACAAAGGACGGCCGCTGGCATGTGTATTTCGGAAATATATCAAAGATTAGGGATGGAAGTTGGATACATGAAGCAATACCTGTCTTTCTTCCCCCAGACACTGGATTCAAGTGTGCAATTGCCCTAAATAACGGCGTCGAAACGAGATATTATTTTGACGTAATATTCCCCGTCCTCCACGGCCCACGGGGCGAAGATGGAACCGTCCAGGGCCTTTTCGAGCTCATGAACATACCTTACGTGAGTTGCGGTGTCGGTTCTTCAGCAGTATGTATGGATAAAGTTTTCACGAAAAAAATCTTGAAACAGGAAGGCCTACCGGTGGTGGATTTCAAGGTCTTTTACAAAAAGGACCTCCCCCATGGACTTTCGGACATAGTAATGGAAGTTGAACAATCCTTCGGGTACCCATGCTTTGTAAAGCCAGCAAACTTAGGCTCCAGCGTGGGAGTAAGCAAAGCCCATGACCGCGAAGAACTCAAAAAGGCAATTATGTTGGCCGCAGAATTCGACAGAAAGCTGCTCGTCGAAAGATTTATCCACGCAAGGGAAATCGAATGCTCGGTCTTGGGAAATGATGACCCAAAAGCATCCTTACCAGGTGAAATCATACCCAGCGAGGAGTTCTACAGTTACACCGCCAAATACTTTGACGGCGGAAAATCAAAACTCTTAATACCTGCCCCCTTGTCTACCGAAGAAACAGAAAAAATTCAAGACCTCGCCGTAAAGGCCTTTAAGGCTCTGGACTGTTCGGGCATGGCAAGGGTGGACTTTTTACTGAGCAAGATCACAGGTGTAGCCTATATAAACGAGGTAAATACGATTCCGGGATTTACAAAAATAAGCATGTACCCCAAGATGTGGGAGGCCTCGGGCCTACCGTACAAAGAGCTCATTGATAGGCTGATAGAGCTTGCTATAGAAAGACATCAAAAAAAGCAGGAACTAAAGCTTACGTTATGATTTAACGTTTCACATGTATCTATAAAAAATGGGTTTTTCCGTCGAAAACAAAAAATTGCCCGGGAAATATAAAAAATTTTATCGAATCGATGGCCTCATTGCGCCACCAGACACATGCGCCCAATTTCTAATGTTCACAAAATCTAGATGTCACTTTTTGATATCATACGGCAAAAAACCAGGCCATAAAGGCCTGGTTCTGTTTTTGAACCTAAATTATCAATAAATAAATCAATAACACCATGCTTTTAAAATTTTTTTATTTACTCTTCTTTTATAGCTTCGCTAGGGCAGTTCTCTAGCGCTTCCCTTGCTTCGTTTTCGGCATCAGCCGGAACTTCCGAATCAATGGCTTGAGCTTTTCCATCATCGTTCCAACTAAACACATCGGGGCAGGTGTCGATGCAAAGCCCGCAGCTTATGCACAGGTCCTGATCAACGTAAACTTTCAAGGAAAATACCTCCTCCATTAGATTTCTCTGTATATTTTACCACACCGACCTGGTGTTATGCAAAGGTTTTTTTAAATTTTTTGTCCCTGAAGTTGTTGCCCTGCCGTTTCCTGCTTTGTTTTTAAAAGGAAATATCCTAAAGCCAAAACTGCAGCAGCGACTCCCACGGGATAGGAGATTGTAGTGGAAAGCCTCAAGCCTTCAGGAGCCTGAAGTATATACGTCACACTAACCGCTGTCATAAAGGCTGCCGGTAAACTGGCTATCCAGTGGAAGCTGCCTTCTTTAGCTAGATAAACTGCTCCGACCCACAGCATTATCATTGCAAGTGTCTGGTTGGACCAAGCAAAGTACCTCCATACAATCTGGAAGTCAATCTGAGAAAGTACGGCTCCTACCACAAACAGCGGAACAGCTATCTTATATCGATTAGCAATACTTTTTTGACTCAAATTTATCATTTCTGCTATGGTGAGTCTTGCTGCCCTGAAGGCAGTATCTCCAGAAGTAATGGGCAGAACTACTACTCCAAGGATTGCAAGGACACCGCCTACTGCTCCCATCATCGCAAAGGCTGTTTCTTTCACAACCGCCGAAGGCCCAGCAGGTGATGAAAGCACCTGCCCTAGCTTTGCGGTGCCGCCGTAAAAGCTCATGGCTGCTGCAGCCCAGATAAGAGCTATTATTGACTCGCAAATCATCATTCCGTAAAAAATTAACCTGCCCTCTTTTTCATTTTTAACACATCGAGCTACTATAGGCGACTGTGTGCAGTGGAACCCGCTTATTGCTCCGCAAGCTATGGTTATGAAAAGCAGCGGCCATATCGGCGCTCCTTTTGGATGAAGATTTTGAAGCGTAAGCTCCGGGATTTCATACCCTTGAAATACTAAGGAACCTCCGATGCCCAAAGCCATTATTATGAGGATTGCACCGAAAATCGGATATATCCTCCCTATGATTTTATCCACCGGCAATACAGTGGCTAAGAAATAATAGGCAAAAATTATCCACACCCAGACGCTCTTTGTTAAAACTTCCGGAGTTAGAATTGCTAATAGTCCTGCAGGGCCGTTTACAAAAACCACTCCTACCAATACCAAAAGCACAACAGCAAAAGCATTTACAAACAATTTTGCTTTACTTCCCAAATACTTGCCTACTAGTTCGGGAACACTTGCTCCGTTGTTCCTTATAGAGAGCATACCAGAAAGATAATCGTGAACCGCACCGGCGAAAATGCCGCCAAATACTATCCAAAGGAATGCTACAGGACCCCATAGAGCACCGGAAATAGCACCGTAGATGGGACCCAAACCTGCAATATTCAAAAGCTGGATGAGGCTGTTTCTGTATTTGTCCATCGGTACATAGTCCACACCGTCGGCTTTGGTATAACACGGGGTCTTTCTCTTTTCGTCAGCTCCAAATACCTTTTCTACAATAGTACCGTAGACAACGTAGCCAAGAATCAAAATTACAATGGATGCAAAAAAAGTTATCAAACTCCTTCCCTCCTCACCATTTTGATAAAATGTCTGTTCACCTAAAATTTTAGAGCAAAAATTCGACTTACGGGGGATTTTTCGACTAAAAAGCAAAAATTAATCCCCCTCTGGCAATTCCGAGGGGGTTAACGGTTTTAATGCTTAAATATCGAACATTTTTCGCAGTTCTTTAGCCTGACGTCGGCTTACGGGAACCTCATCCTTTTCATACCCCTGAATTGAAAGGATAAAAGTTCCGTTAAACCAGGGTATTATCTCCTTGACTTTATCAAGATTTACAAGATAACTCTTGTGAACCCTGAAAAAATTAGGGCTGTTTATTTTCTCTTCCAACTCGGTAAGAGTATAGGTCGTGTTAAATTCCCCGAGTCTAGTCTTTACCACGCTTCCCTTTTCATCGGCAACACAATAGCAAATATCTTCCGGACAAACAAGGTAGATCCTATCTTTTTTCCAGAAGGGAAGCTTATTGCACAAAGGCCTTTCGTTTGCTTTTATATACTCGGCTATTTTTAGCACTTCTTCTTTTTTCTTTTCATTCTTAAATAGTGTTAGAACTCTCTCTATAGCTTTTTCCAGCCTCTCCTGCGAGAATGGCTTTAAAATGTAATCGACCGCGTTAATCTCAAAAGCCTTCACAGCATATTCGTCATAAGCAGTAGCAAAAATAATCAAGGGCGACCTGCCTTCTTCGAAAATTCGCCTGGCAACTTCAAATCCGTCCATATCCCAGAGTTTAATATCTAGGAAAACCACGTCAGGGTTAAGTTCAACTGTTTTTTCGACTGCATCCTGCCCTGATGATGCTTCACCCACTACTTTTATTTCTGGATATGCTTCAAGGAGGTATCGAAGCTCATCCCTCGCCGGGCCTTCATCATCTACTAGCAGTGCTGTAAGCTCCATCGGCCTCACCCCACTTGCCTTCGGCCATCGGTATAAAAAACTTAACTATAGTTCCCAGCATAGGTTTGGACGTTATATACAATCGGCTTTGCGGTCCGTAGAGGTTTTCCAGGCGCCGGTTTACGTTAAAAAGTCCTATTCTGTCTGTAGGCCCTTCTTTATCCAAGATTTCCTTAATCGTCGCTTCATCGAAGCCCACTCCATCGTCGGCCACAGTTAGTTCTACTCCACCGTTCACGCTTTTTGCCTGTATAACCACCGTGCCGCCTTCCCTTTTAGGGAAAATCCCATGTTTTACCGCGTTTTCTACTAGAGGTTGTAGGATTAGCGGAGGCACCATGATATCGCTAAATGGCTCTAAATCAAAAACTACTTTGAGCCTGTCACCAAATCTTGCTTGTTCAATGGCAAGATATGCCTTTACGTGTTCTATTTCCTGTTTTAGGGTCACCGTTTCTCTTCCCGTGCTCAAGTTTTTTCTAAAAAATTCACCCAGGTGCACAAGAAGTCTCCTTGCCTTCTCCGGATCTCTGCGGCATACAGATATTATAGTGTTTAAGGCGTTAAAAAGGAAGTGAGGGTTTATCTGGGATTGCAAAGCCCTGAGTTCGGCCTTTGCCAATAACCTCGCCTGGTGTTCCATCCTGGAAAGCTCAAGCTGAGTGGAAAATAACTGGGCAAGCCCTTCAGCCAGCCTAATGTCTACACTAGTTATACTGTTTTCCCTGGTCCTATAAAGTTTAAGACAACCTATGACACGGTCCTTCTCTATAAGAGGCACTATTACTGCAGATTTCAAGTTACATTCTCCATGATAACACTCAATATCTTCTTTGCAGGATGCCACCTGAAATTCTCCGGTGGCCAATACTTTCCTTGTAGCCTGGGTCTGGATACTAAGTCCTGCTTTATGATGGTCTTCGCCTGCACCGATGTGAGCTAGAATTTTTTTGTCGTCGGTAATGGCTACAGCATCGTAATTTGCCTTTTCGTAAATGATCTTCGCAGTTTTATACGCTGAAAACTCACTTAAACCCTGTCTCAGATATGGAAGAGTTTCAGACGCTATATCTAGTGCCAGTTGAGCCTGGTAAGCCCCCGCTTTTTCCTGCTCACTAAAAATATTTTCTACCAGCGCTATGAATATAGCGATGCCGATGGCGTTGACCGTAGTCATCGGAAACCATATAACCCTTACAAGTTCTAGTGCAGCCCAAAAGGGTTTTGCTACCAGAAGTATTATTGCCATCTGCAGAAGTTCAAGTGCCATACCGACTACTAAGGCAACCTTCCAGTTAATTTTGCCTCTTTTCAGCTTTACGTGCAACATCCCTGCTATGGTTCCTTCGGTAAAAGTGGAAAGGCCACAGGCGAAAGCGGTAAAACCACCTATATCTATAACCCAACGGTGAAAGCCCGCTATTAACCCCGACAAAAAACCCACAAAAGGACCACCTAAAAGCCCCCCTATTATCACTCCTACAGCTCTTGAGTTTGCAATAGCCCCGTACACAGGGATGCCCATATAAGTTCCTAAGATGCCAAAAGCCCCGAATATTACCGCAAGGAGAATCTTGTCGAGCACCGACACTTCCTGCTTCAATATCAGATTTTTGAAAACCTTATTCTTCGAAAGTAAGTATGCTATAACAATAAAGAGCCCCAACCTGTTAGCAAGTCCAATAAGAATAGAATATATCACGGGTTTCAACTCCCAAGCCTTTTCTACGTAGTATAAACGTTATATTTGTCTCCTATTTTAATGATAACATTAATGCCTTCTTTTTTAAAGTTGGAGCTTTAGCAGCTTTTCCAAGTTCCTCCCTTTTTTGCTCAAAATCACATTGCCATTTTTTAAATCCACCGCAGCAAGATTTATCCGGCACCATCCCCTCAACGAAAATAGATAGCTTTTCTCGTAAGAGTAAGAGCGGACATATTTTTCGATTTCGTCCGATATGCCATTTGTTGCTATTATAACGCCATTTATTGTGCTGCATTTGTGGCCGTCCTTAGCTCGAACATAATCTTTCATAACCTTTTGTTTTAATAATGAATCAAAAAATACAATTTCCTCTAGGCTCAACTGTTCAAAAACCTTCACCACAAAATATTCATTGATCTCGTAAGAATCTATCACATCGTAAGGAGTTAAAAAAGTCCAAAGGTGCTTTATATGGCACTTGGCAAATATGTCCATAGCATATCCAGAAACTACTTTTTCCCTTTCTATATCAAAGTGAGCTCTCAATCTGTCCCATAGCAATTCCAGATATCCTTGTGCTTCCATTAAATCGCTCCCCTTTTCCAAAAGTCGAAAGAGGTGGAATAAATCCACCTCTTAACCTTTTAATTAATCCTATTTTACAAAAGTAGTTTTTCCGCTTTTCCCTGCCGTTTTTAGCGTATTGTAAGTTACATAGATGAGTACTAACGCCAGCATGAACAATGCAATCGATAGCAAAACCAGGATGTAATTTCCAGTCTTGTAAAAGTTCTTCATCAAGAGCAAAGTAGCAGAGAGCGTCACAGCAAACATCCAAATCATAGGAAGTAAGGTCATTAGCGGATTTTTCCCTGTTCTCACAAACCATGCTGTCAGTGCAAGCAGCGCCAACGCTGAAAGAAGCTGATTAGCAGAACCAAAGATCGGCCATATTTTCTGATATCCATAAGCCAAAAGAATGTACGCGCCGAAAATCGTCACAATAGTAGCAATGTACTTATTTGACAGCGGATTTTCTTCTTCACCTTTTGTCTCAAAGTACTCCTGAAATATATATCTTCCCAATCTCGTAGCTGTATCAAGGCTGGTGAGAGCAAACGCAGTAAAGGCCAATGTAACAAATACTTTCCCAAAATCTTCGGGAATGCCAAAAGTAGTCATAAATTTTGCAATACCGCTAGCAAAAACGGTGGCAGGGCTTCCTTCAGCCTTTGATACGTAAGCCACCGAAATCAATGCTATTATAGCCAAAAACCCTTCTATTAGCATTGCGCCATAACCTACAAAACGGGCATCACTCTCGGAATAAATTTGTTTGGCGGTCGTTCCAGAACCCACAAGCGAATGGAATCCTGAACACGCTCCACATGCAACAGTGACGAAAACCATTGGGAATAGGTATTGGACTCCTGAGCTGGTCGCCACACTAAAACCTTTAAATGCTTCAAGTTTTAAAGGTGGATGCATTAGGATTATTCCGAGTGTACCTCCTATAAGCATCGCATACAGGAGAAAAGAATTTAGGTAATCCCTCGGTTGTAATAAAAACCACACCGGAAGCACAGATGCAAAAAAGATGTAAACGAGTAATATATATTGCCATGTAGTCTTATCAAACTTCATGAACGGATATCTGTATCCTAACCATACGGATAAAAATATTAGTGCTACACCTGCCATTGTAGAAACAGCAAGGTTTACATTCCTACGATAGACCAATTCTCCAAAAAGTATCGCTATAATTATAAAAAACAAAGATGCAGTCCCTGCTGCAGGAGTGGCAGTGAAAGCATCTGCAGTAATGCTTGTGAATGCTGCCACAACTAAAACGAGTGTTAGCCAAGCAAATATATTGAAAAGTTTTTTCCCCGTCGTTCCAATATTAGCTTCAATTATTTCTCCTATAGATTTTCCCCTATGCCTTATCGATGCCAAGAGTGAACCAAAGTCATGAACTCCTCCGACAAATATAGTACCGAGAAGTATCCAAAGTAAAACTGGGAGCCAACCGAATATAGCGGCCTGTATTGGTCCCGCTATCGGCCCTGCCCCAGCAATCGACGCAAAGTGGTGTCCTAAAAGGACATATCGGTTAGTCGGGACGTAATCTACCCCGTCGTACATCTCATGGGCAGGTGTCTTTCTCGTAGGGTCAATCCCCCACTTTCTTGCTAAGTAAGCCCCGTAACTCGCGTAAGCAAAAAGAAATAAAACAGCCCCTACTATTAGGAGAACCAGGGAATTCATAAGTCCGCCTCCTTATGGAAACTTGAATTAATTATTAAATCTGCCGTTTTGTACTATATTAAGTCACTCACCTCCTCGCAAGCCATTGCTATTTCTTTTCTTTTTTAAATATTATTATAGTTTAAAATATCTTTTTTATGTCATAATTTCCGTTATGTGGCTAAAATTTAGCCCTATTCGGTCATATTTGAACTTCAAACGGTAAAACCTCATTTCTTTATATAATCAACTCAATTCTATGCTATAATTTTTCTGTGAGTTTAATTGAACGGAGGGAAAAGCCTTGGCTTTACAAACCGGGTCCATCACTTTAGATACTCTAAAGCGCGGGCTGAAATCTGGAATAGACGTTACGTTCCAGCTTGCAAAGGTGATGATTCCCATTTATTTCATCGTCACTTTCTTGAAGCATACTCCCGTCCTCGGCATAATAGCAAAAGTCTTCGCACCGTTTATGGGGTTCTTTGGCCTACCGGGAGAAGCTGCACTGGTGCTGGTACTCGGCAATCTGGTAAACCTTTACGCGGCGATAGGAGCAATAGTATCCTTATCTCTTTCCTTGAAAGAAATAGCTATATTGGCCATAATGCTTTCATTCTGCCACAGCCTGCCGGTTGAAACCGCACTTGCAAAAAAAATAGGCCTTTCAGCCGTAAGCGTAATATCCGTAAGGGTAGTCCTTTCTGTCATATCAGGACTGGCATTTAGCATTTTACTATGAAATAAAAGGGGTGTCTTATTTGATTGATGCTTTAAAAGAGGCCACAATCGGTTCTATACAATCAATAAAGCAGATTTCCATCATTGTAATACCGATAATGTTAGCAATGGAAATCCTAAAAGACATGGGGCTTCTTGACCGTATCGCCGACTGGTTTTCACCGGTAGTCCGGATATTTGGAATGAAAAAAGAGTCTGCATTTCCACTGGTAATAGGAATAATTATAGGGCTCTCTTACGGGGCGGGGATAATATTCAAAGCCGCCAGGGAAAACAAATTGCCAAAAAAAGACCTTTATCTTATAACTTACTTTCTCGTGGCGGCTCACGCGGTCTTCGAAGACACGGCAATTTTTGCTGCTCTCGGAGTAAGCGCAGTACTTTTGCTCTCTACCCGCCTTGCCGTTGCAGCATTGTTTACTTTTCTGGCCTCGAAATTCCTAAAAGCCCTGGAAAGAGGTGAAACTAATGAACTCACAACAAAAGAACGAATTTAAGGTAATAAGCCTTCCGAAACTAAACGGCCTTACCCCTACCCTCGAATCGACGGCGCTGAAACTTATGGAAGAAGCCGGCGAACTTGCACAGGCCATAGGCAAGTTCAGGGCAAAGAGCGGAGAAAATATAAAGATGGACGAAAAAGAAGTGGTCGATAGGATGGCAAGGGAACTTTTGGATGTGGCTCAAGTAGCAGTGTCAATGATGTTTGTCCTGGAAGAAAATTACAATATAGACCTGGAGGAAAAATTAAAGCAACACATAGAAAAGCTAAAGGCTAAAGGATACCTCAAGTGACTTTTAAGTCAAATGCAATTCGTTAATCATTAAGGCTAGATTTTCTAAAAATTCTCTGTTGGTGCGAGTTTTTTTCAATCTGTTTATAAGGGTGCTGGCTGCTTCAACGGTATCCATTGAGGCAAGAGCTTTCCTGAGCACCCAAACGGCTTCCAGCTCTTCTTTAGAAAGAAGCAATTCCTCGCGGCGGGTGCCGGACCTCTTTATGTCTATAGCTGGATAAATTCTACGCTCCGCTAATTTTCTGTCTAGATGAATTTCCATGTTGCCGGTTCCCTTGAATTCTTCGTAAATGACGTCATCCATGCGGCTTCCTGTTTCTACCAGGGCTGTAGCGATTATGGTGAGGCTCCCGCCTTCTTCTATATTGCGAGCAGCTCCGAAAAACCGCTTGGGCTTATGGAGTGCACTGGGGTCCAATCCACCGGACAACGTCCTCCCCGTCGGCGGCACCACCAGGTTGTTGGCTCTCGCAAGGCGCGTTATGCTATCCAGCAGAATAACTACATCTTTTTTACTTTCCACGAGCCTCTGAGCGCGTTCTAGCACCATATCGGCAACCCGCAGGTGATTTTCCGGCGGTTCATCGAAAGTCGAACTCACCACATCGCCATCGACAGAACGCCTCATATCGGTTACTTCTTCTGGCCTTTCGTCTATCAAAAGTACTATAAGTTCCAGGTCCGGGTGATTTTTCGAAAGGGCCTTGGCAATATTTTTTAACATCATGGTTTTACCCGCCTTAGGCGGGGAAACTATGAGAGCTCTCTGTCCCTTTCCAATAGGAGAAATTATATCGATTATCCTGGTAGAAAGGTCTTCAGGGTCATGTTCTAGTGTTAGCCTAGGTTCTGGGAAAATGGGTGTCAACGAATCGAAGTGAAACCTTCCAACGGCGTGTTCCGGATCTAGGCCATTTACCTCGTGGACCTGCAGAAGGGCTCTGTATTTTTCGCCCTCTTTCGGAGGCCTAATTCTTCCCCTGACTAAATCCCCTGTGCGCAGGTGGAATCGTCGGATTTGTGAAGGCGAGACGTATATGTCTTCATCGGAAGGAAGGTAATTTTCTATCCTCAAAAAACCATATCCGTCCGGCATTACCTCGAGAACTCCTTCGGCTATGCTCTCTCCCGACTCGGCCGCCATAGCTTCTATTATCTTTACTATAAGCTCCTTCTTCCTGTATTTGTAGTATCCGGGAATCTTTTTTTCCTTTGCTATTTCTTGAAGCTGTGTTATGGTCTTCTTTTCTAGTTCCTGTGCAAGCAATCTCTCACCTTCTTATCGCCTTTAAATAAATAAAAAAATATTTCTCCGTTAATTGTGCGGCGGAGAACGCAAAATTATTCGGACAGGTTTACATTATATCAAAGATTTAATCGGTCATCAATGGTCTTTCCCAATAGGAAATTCAACGACAAAGGTGGTACCCTCCTCTTGGGCAGAATTGAAATAAATATTTCCTCCGTAGTTTTCTACAATTCTCTTGGAAATAAATAAGCCTAATCCTGTGCCGTTTTTCTTAGTAGTAAAAAAAGGACTGAAAATTTTATCTTTTACTTCGGGGCCTATTCCCCGCCCGTTATCTTTAACTTCAACTTTGACTTTTTCGTTTAATTTCGAAACTATTATATCGATACTTCCGCCTTCTTCTACAGCTTCAAAAGCATTTTGAATCAAGTTTATAAAGACTTGCTCCAGTTGGTCCCTATCGGCCCATAAAAATATAGATTCATCATTCATATACAATCTAAATCGGATTTTCTTCTTTTCAAAGCTGCTTTTGTAGAGTTCTATGACTTCCTTTATCAATTCGCAAACCCACACCAATTCCTTAGAATCGCTTTTTATTTTGGCAAGCATCAGAAAATCCTTTGTCAGGCTTTCGAGCCTGTCCACTTCAGAAATCATTATCTTTACATATTCCTTGCGCTTATCGCTTTCTGAAAGCGTGTTGTCTAATATTTGTAAAAAACCGCGAATAGAAAAAAGGGGATTTTTTATTTCATGAACGGCGCTGGCTGCTAACTCACCTATGACCGACAGACTCTCAGAAGTAGCTTTATCGTCTTCGGACTTGCCTTCACCTTCACAATATACAATGACCCCCAAAACCCCTTGTTCGTTTCGTACTATTGCCGTATTCACGTTAAAAGTACGGCATCCCGTTTTCTCATTCTGGAAATTGTTTTCCAAAACTACGGTGTGACTGCCTTCTTTTATATATATCGCAGGGTCTTCAGAGAGTTTATAACTTTTGTCTGTAAACAAGTCCTCGAAGACATATGAATGGCGCAAGCTCATTAGTATTCTCCTCTCGATGCGAGTCTCAAGATGTCAATGCTTTCTTTATCAGGTTTTCAAGACTCGAAATGTCAAAGGGTTTGACCAGATATGCAAAAGCTCCTCCTTCTAAAGCCTTCTTAACAGATTTTTTTTCGCCGTCTCCTGAGATCATGATTCCCCGCAAATTTAAATTTATTTCTCTTAACATTGATAAAAGAGTAACTCCATCCATGCCGGGTATTGCCATGTCTATAATCGCTAAATCCGGCTTTTTTTCGGCAGCAAGCTTGAGTGCTTCAAAACCGGAGGACGCCCCGAAGACCTCATACCCTTGAAATTGAAGGGCTTCAAGGAGCATCCTTCTTACCCATAGCTGGTCATCTACAACTAGGATTCTGCTTTTTTGCTCCATTATGATGCACCCCAATTGCTACATTGTCCATCTAAGACGTCACAAGATCTATTACCACATCTGCATAAAAAATTCCCCGTTCGTACCTTCCTGCTGCAATAACCTCGTCTCCTTCTTCTATATAATCGGCAATTTTTTTGACGCTTATTTCCTTGTTGCCCTTTAAAAAGACGGTATCGTCTTTAAAATGAATTTCTAAGGTAATAACCTTGCCCTGCTCATTTTTGAACTCCACCACGATGACTCTGGCATCTATATGTACGTACCTCGCAGTCCCGCGCACCACATTTAGAAGCTGCCTTGCCGTCACTTCCATCTTTAATATTTCATCGCCTTCCGCTTCTAATTCTACATAAAAACCGGGCTTGACTTCGAAAATAGTTATTGTCTTTTTATCCTTTGTAATCCTTGAGTCCTGAGTCACCGTAAAGGTGTGATCCACTCCTTCATCATCGGTAACAGTAATTTTCAAAACATCAGAAATCGAGATTCCCTTGACCACTCCGCTGACACTCCGCTTGGTGCTTTTAGCCTCTATTTTCGTAACTTTCTGGTATTCAACGTATAGGACGACTTCGTCCTGGTTTTTTATGCTCTTTAATTCCACACTCTTGCCGTCTCTCTTGACTTGTGCATCTTCTCTTACTTCGAAATCTCCGACACTTCCATCACCAAGCTCTAGCGTTATTACAGGATTTTTCGAAAGAAAACTTATGCTTTTAACTGAACCACTCACCTTTTTCTGGGCACTTTCTGACTCAATGCTAAAGACTTTTTCGCCATAAAGCATTAAAGTCACCATATCACCCGGCGTAAGCTGCGAGATCGACGAATTTTTCCCATCTTTTACAACTCTTGCCGATGCATCCACCTGGTAAGTTTCGTTATTTTTCGTTTCTTCGTTTTCAACAACTACATACCCGGTGATTACAGATTTTAATATGCCAGATACAGTTTTGAAAGTCGTTGGTTGAACATCATCCATAAAAGCTTCTATGTAGTTCGCACTATTGCCATCCGCTATTATTCTCAATTTTGTTCCCGGCAAAATATCCTTCAGCGCTATTTTTTTCAACGCACCTTGTTGATCTTTGCTGTACACCTTGCAGTCGCTTCCGACAAGATAAGTCCTAAGAACGCCGTCTGCCAGCTTCACTTCTATGTAATTTAAAAAATCTGTCTTTATATTTTCAGCCCTAGCGGTTGTCATTTTTCCGGATATATCTATATATTCGGCTATTTGGTTCAAGACTTTGGCAGCTTGTGCGCGGTTTATGTTTTCTTTTGGTCGGAAGCTCCCATCTTCAAAACCTGATAGTATTTTCTTTTCCACCGCAAGCTGAACGTATTTTCTAGCCCCTAGCGGTATTTCATAAGTGTCTTTAAAGGCAAGGTTTATGTTTTTTATCGACTGAGCCTCATTTTCAAGGCCTAACGCCCTTATCGCAAAAACTGCCGCTTCATACCTTTTCGTGGCCTCTTCGGGTCTAAAATTGGCGTAATCATCGTCTGATATTATACCCTTTTCGAGGGCCACAGCTATATAACTCCGGGCCCACAGCGGAATCAAATTAACATTCGGAAAATCAGAAGGAAGAGTTTTGTTTTTTGCATAATCTTCCAATCCCATAAGTCTCACTATCATGGCAATAAATTCAACACGCTTTACCGGGTCATCCGGTGCAAAAACATTCGGGCTTCTTCCGGTGATTACACCCAATAGAGCCATTTTCTCCACGTAAGGCCTTGCCCATTCATATCTTTCTTGAAGTACGTCGGAAAAATTTGGCACAGATGCAAAAACTTGATTTATATTGAAAAGGTTCATTATTGTCAAGAAAATCAAAAGGAAGGCCGCATAAAGCTTTAGGGCCCGGTTAAATGGTTTCACTGATTCCATCTCCTTTCATTTTTTTCCTTTTGTCTATATATTCTACAAAAACCAAGTAATTCCTTCTTTTGAAGAAAAAAGGGCGATTTTATCGCCCTTTTTTCCGATTCCCCATTTTTTATGCCTTATTTTATCACTTTAATACTGATTACCTTGTCTTTTTGTGCCCCAAGTTCGACATACGATCCTTCTTTCAGGTCCGAAAGTTCTGCCTGTCTTTCTCCAATTTCGATATAAGTTTCGCCGGTAACTTCATAGGTTAAAGTATTATTATCGGTAACCACAAACCATTCATCTACCTCCAAAAGCGGACCTCTCATATATATGGAAGCACCCTCTTTTATTTCGCCTAAAATTACTACTTTTTCGCCGACATAGTTCTCGAGGCGGCTTGTATCTCCCACCAGCACAAACCTTTCATACTTGGTCTCCAGTTCCAAGTGCCACCCTTCTATATCGCTTTCTTTTAACATACCGACGTAACCTTTTTCTACTTTCTCGTATGTTAACAGACTTACGGTTTGTTTCCTTTCATCTACACCCACCAATATTCCTTTGGCCATGGAGGTAATCTTCTTGCTTATAACCTGGATGAACACCACTTTGCCTTCTTCATTAAACATGAGTTTCACTTCATCACCGGGGCCAATCTTTTCAATATCGCTGTATTTGCCGTTAATATAAACTGGTACGTCTTCTTTTAAATCATAAGTAGCTGTTTTCTCTTCTTTACTAACAGTAATTGTCATGTCATCCCGATCTACCAAAACGACCACGAAGACGGCTTCCTTCTTTTCATCTTCTTCCAGGAGTTCGTCCAAGCTGTTTATTATTACCGCCATTTCTGCCCTGCTTATAGGTTTATTTGGCTGGAAAACATGACCGGGATACCCTTTAATCAGCCCTAACTTTACCATTAAGTAAACATACCCAACAGCATTATCAGGTATAGCTTTAACATCTTTGAAAGGGAGCTTTTCGTTCATGTGCTGCTTTGCCTCGTCTTCTCTTCCAATAGCCCGGACGATATATTTAGCAATTTCGTATCTTTTTACGGGCTCATTGGGACGAAGGTTTTTAATTTCCTCCGGCTTTATTATCCCCTTTTTTACCGCCAGGTTCAGGTAATAGTAAGCATCTTTCCACGGCAATTTTAATCTGGCAATATATTCGGGCAATTTAGCTTTATTGTCTATTTCCCCTTCCCATCCCATAATCCTTAAAGCCATTATTATTGTTTCCAGATGGGTGACCGAATTTTTCGGTTTGAACCAACCGCCCGGGTACCCCTTTACTATTCCTTTTGCATACATCTTTTCGATAGAAAACCTGGCCCAGTCCCATTCTTTCCCCACATCTTTAAAACCGCTTTGTTTTGCTTGAGCCACCGGGGCCGACAACGATACCAGCAAAATCATTATTAGCAACCCCGCAATAAATCTTTTCATTATGTCAATGCCCCCTTCAAGTATTTTTACATTTATATAAATACGTCAGGAGGCATTTTCCTTTTCGGGTTAAATTCAATTTGTAATAATAATGTAACAATATTTTAAACCATGTGTAACATTTTAAATTTAAATCTTTCCCATGCCTGGATATACCTTTTAAGTTCATCCGTTGTAGGATTTTCTAATAACTCTTGGGGAGATCCTTCTTGCGCCACTTTTCCGCCCATGAGCACCATAACCCTGTTCGCAAACAGCATTACCTCTTCAAGGTCGTGGGTTATAAAAAATGTAGTTATCCCCGTCGTCTTTAATACTTCAAAAAAGTCAGCTTTAAGCGACTCCCTTATAAATACATCAAGATTTGAAAAAGGTTCATCTAAAAATAACACTTCCGGCTCAAATGCAAATGCTCTAGCAAGGCTAACCCTTTGAGCTTCGCCTCCTGAAAGGGCCCTTGCCCATCTATTGCTTAGCTTTTCGACCTTAAACCTTTCCAGCCAATATTTTGCCCTCTCCATAGCCTCTCGATGTTTTATGCCCCGTATTCTCAAGCCCAAAGCTATATTTTCAACAACCGTATCATTGAGAAACAGCGGCTCCTGAAAAACAACAGCCATTTTTCTCCTAATCCTTATCCGTTCTTTTCGATTTATTTTCTCCCCTTTGAAATAAATCTCTCCTTGCTGAGGCATTTGAAGTAGGGCCATTACCTTGAGGAGAGTACTTTTCCCAGCCCCGTTAGGACCAATAACCGCAAAAATTTCTCCTTTTTTCAATTCTACCTTTTTTACGTTCAACAACTCTTTTCCCCTAATTCTCACAATGATGTCCTTTCCTTCAATTATCGTATTCATCTTCATGCCTCCGCTGCTGTAAATGAGTTAATGCAACAGTGCCCAAGTATGCCATCAAAAGCAATACGAAACTGAGCGCAAGAGCACCTTCGAAATTGCCTCTGCTTGTCTCAAGAACTATAGCTGTTGTAAGAACCCTTGTGTACCCTGCGATGTTTCCTCCTACCATCATTGAAGCGCCTACCTCTGAAACAATAGCACCGAAACCCGCAATTACCGCCGCCAAAATAGAGTATCTTGCCTCCTTTGCCATCAAAAAAAGCATCTGCAGGGAAGTAGCTCCCAACGACATTATATGCAACCTCAATTTCTTGTCCACCTGTTGCAATGCAGCTGTAACCAATGCCAGTATCACAGGCGTAGCTATCACTGTCTGAGCAATGACAATTGCAGTAGGTGTATATATGAGGCGCAATTGTCCCAAGGGTCCGCTTCGCCAAAGCAAAAGACATACCCACAGCCCAACTACAGTAGGAGGAAGTCCCATCCCGAGATTGGCAAGGCTTATTAAAAAATTTTTCCCCGGAAACTCCTTAATTGCTATAAAAAAAGCGACTGGCAGCGATATGGCAAGACTTATTAAGGTCGCAAGACCTGATACCTTCAATGTAAATAAGGTTATCCTGTATATATCCGCATCCAACGTAATTAACATAACTACTGCTTTTTTAAAACCCTCAATTATTGTATCCATAAAAACCGCCTCGCTTTTTCGCGTTGTGCTTATTCTTACATAATGCTTTTCTATATATTTTCTATAAAAAAGTAGATTATCCTCTTTTAAAATAAAAAAACGGAAAAAACGCATAAATTTGAGGGTGTGCTACCATAAAAAAGGCATTTGCTTTTGTTTTCGGCTCAAAAGCGCAAAAGTTACGGGGTTTTTGTGCTGTCATTCACTTCCTTTTGAGTCTCCTAAAGTATATAATGTATCTTGGTGTTTTTTTAGAAAATAAATACGCGACAATAAAAAAGGGGGGGATAAAATGGGGCTCCCAGAAAAGATATACCTGTGCACTGTAGGGCTGTATGTCTTCTTCTTTCTTCTTTTCCTGCGCTATTTTCTCTGGGAAAACTACGCGCGAAAAAACTATTGGCGCAAAAGGCGGCCTATAACGCTATTTGAATTGAAAAAATTAGCAAGGGAAAAGAAAAAAAAGCTTCCGATGTTTTCCATCCTCGTACCCGCGCGGGAAGAGGCAGAAGTAATCGGCCAAACGATTGAACATTTATCCAAGTTAAATTACCCACCGAATTTACTTGAGATAATAATTATAACCGATGAAAAGGAACTGCAAAAGGGCGCTTCCGTAACGACCCAGCAGGTGGTGGAGGCAAAAATTCAGGAATTTAAAAAAAGAAAAAACGTCCCTTCCTTAAAACATGTAATCGTGCCGTACGATTTCGACGGCTATTACGGTGGAACTTTGACCGGAAAAGAAGTTCCTTCTACTAAGGGAAGAGCATTGAATTACGGCCTTTCCTTCATAGACAATAATTCCGACATCTGCGGATTTTACGACGCCGAAAGCCACCCTGAATTAGACGTACTGCTTTACATAGCTTACAGGTGGCTGATTTCAGACAAGAGAAACCTTGTATGGCAGGGACCGGTTTTCCAAGTCAGAAATTTCTTTTTCCTGAGCCCCATTACAAAAATCGCATCTCTTTACCAGGCTTTAGCCCATGAATGGTATTTGCCCGTGCTCATGAGACAACTTCCATTTGTAGGCGGAACGAACCTTTTCATTGAGTCGAAGTTGCTTCGCGAAATAGGCGGATTTGACTATAACGCCCTTACGGAAGACCTGGAAATAGGCGTAAGGGCCTTTTTAGAACGCGATGTTTGGCCGGAGTATTTTCCGTATGTAAGCACCGAACAGACACCCCAAACCTATAAAGCTTTTTTCCGACAGCGTTTAAGGTGGGCTTCCGGCCATATTCAGGTTGTAGATAAATTTAAAAATGCTTTTACTTATGATCCTTACAAAAAGAACCGCATTATTAAAACCCTCCTTTTAAAGGGAGAAATAGAGTGGGTTTTGTACCAATTAGCCGTTTTGATACCGCCGACAGTATTTTTTCTGAGCTTAAAAGGATGGATAAAACCCGTTGCAATCCCAGTATACATAAATTATCTTCTGAAATCCTTTTTGTTCATTTACGTGGGATTCACATATTACATCTATTTCCGCTACTTGAGGTACATGAAAGACAGGGGGCTTTTAAGAAAGCTCCTTGCAATATTGGAACTTCTCGCACTACCCTTTGCTGGCTTCTTGCTTCCCCTACCATACTCTTACGCTTTGATTTTGCGTGCACTAAACCGCCAGCCGAGGACATGGTGCAAAACTCCGCGCACCCGGGAAGTTCCGGATATCAGATTTACGATGTATAAATAGATCAAAAACACCTGCAGCAGTTGCAGGTGGTTTTGTTGCGACTTAATCAAATTAGAAGTCAACCTGTTTTCTATTTGGAATTTCATAGCCTTTTTATGTTTATTGCATAATAAAAGCGGTATTCTGTAACCCCGCTTGTGGCCATGAAAAGAGTATTGTGGAAAACAAAGTCGGATACCACCGGCGCAATTTACTGGTTCCGGTCCCCAGCTTTGATAAGTTAACATAAAAATTCCCCACCGGTGCCTGGGGAAAAATCTTTGCAAAAATGGGGAATTTCCTCTTGCAAAAAACATCAATTTTTCCGCCCAAAATTAAAATTTGGGCGGAAACTGGGCGGAAAGACACCTTTCCACGAACCGTACTTAACGATAGTTTTTTTTAAAAACTATTGATAAATACGAATTAAAAGAGGTATAATATAAGTGAGGTGCCGATGAGGCAAGTGTGGAGAATGGTAGATCGTGGTTTTAAGAGATTGTAGCTTTTTTTAAGCTACTTTCTTTTTTATGGCTATTCTTATTTCGATTTCAAATTCAAACTTTAGGAATAGGCCTTTTACCAGATATTGTCACCGGGTCATCGAGCTTCAGATTCAGATCTCCCGTGTCATCTATCAGGGCTGCATAAGCTCCCCATTAACTTCTTAATTAATTTTACAGCGTATTCATTTTTTACTTTTTGAACTTTTATAAAGTCGCTTGCCTTTATACGCTTTACTTCATCAAGCTCTTCTTTTAAAGTTATTTCTTTATAAACCTCTTGAGGAACAATGATTTCGCTAAAAATTGCTTTCATGATACTTAATTGATTTATTTTAGCCAATGCAATGATAGGCGTAGCATTGCTTATGGCGATCATTGGTTTATGCCTCCACCGGATTCCCTAATTTGCTCCAGTTCTTTTAAAACTTCTTCTACATCTTGGTCAAAATAAGGTATTCCTAATTTCCCAAGATCAGTTATAAAAGTGACTTTATCTATTCCTAGTAATTCCGCACCTTTGCCAAAAGATATTTTTTCTTCTTTCACCAGGTTATAAACCATAAGCTCTCTTATTTTCTTCTGAAAGTCCTTGTCTTTAGAGTTAATATATTTTAGCACTTCTTTAGGAACTTCTATCTCTATTCTGGCAAGGCCCATAATATTCACCTCCAATACCAATTTTCCTTTCTCCTTCAATAGATTTATCCGACCTGCACATACGTTACCAAAGGCAATTCGTCGCTTTTCGATTCCATACCATTTTTTTCTTCAAGGCATAGTTCTATAGCTTCTTTAATATTTTCCAAAGCTTCCTGCAAGGTATCCCCTTCCGATATACATCCATCTAAATCTGGGCAAATAGCTGTAAATCCTCCTTCCTTTTGAGGATAAAGTAATACTGTAAAAACTTTTTTCATAAAACTTTCCTCCTTAGTTCTCGTCTTTTAACATTTTAACAAGTTCTTCTTTAGTTATACCTAGAGATTTTAAGATAGCCTGCAAAGTCCCTGTTTTTAATTCTTTATTATGAAAGGGAATTGTAACCGCTTTATCTCCTTTCCTTACTTTGTAATGACTTCCCTTTATTCTAACAATTACGAAACCATTTCTACAAAGAGCATCTATTAGATCTTTCGGTTTAACGGCAAAACCCATTGTTATACTCCTTTCAATTTATTATATCACAATTGATAAAATTTTCTATTACGGCTGAAACTACCTTCACACACCTGACCTCCTTTCATTGCCCGGCACTCCCGACCCCCGTCCCTGCCGGGAGCCGCCTCACGGATTGGCTACCAAAGAAGGTCCCGGCCGGGCGGGAGGCAAGGGGTGCAGGGAGGGATAATTGGAGGGGACCCGGACCGCCAGGGACGGGGCGGAGGCCGTTTATGCTCACCGCGGCAAAGCGAACCCCTTGCCGCAAGCCCGCGCCGGGATGTTATAATCGCCGGGGCCGTGAGGCGAATTAATACCCGGCCAGAGGCCGGGGTTGTTGTTATTTTCTATACCGCTTTTGTATAAGGGCACTTCTGCAAGGGCGTAAGCCCCAAGCGGAGGTGCCCTAATTTTTAGCTCTGCATGGAGCCCGTTAGAGGCTCGATGCAGGGCCGGGGACTAAAATAACTTTCGGCGAATATCTCCAAAAATGGCTTGAAGATTACTGCAAGGTCAGACACTCTCCAAACACATACAGACGCTATTCCCAGATATTAAACCTAAGGGTTATTCCCAAATTGGGAGCCATCCCTTTAGAAAAATTGAAGCCGCTGCATTTGCAGACGTTCTATAAAGAACTCATAGAAGGCCCCAGGCTGGATGGAAAAAAAGGTCCTTTATCTCAGGCAAGCCTTGTATACCATCACAGAGTGATACATAAGGCTCTCGATACAGCAGTGAAACAGCAACTCATACCCTATAATATAGCTGATTCGGTCGAGCTTCCCAAAATTCAAAAGGAACTTATAACATACGACCCTGACGATGAAATCGACAACACCCAGGCAGTCAAAATCCTGGACGAACAGCAGGTAAATTATATGCTGGAAAAAGCAAGAGAAACTCCCTATTATGCCCTTCTTTTTCTTGCCGTCAGGACAGGAATGAGAAGGGGTGAGCTGCTTGCACTGCGGTGGAAGGATATAGACGAAAGGCAAAAAATAATCAAGGTAAGACAGACAATAGGATATACTCCGGAAAAAGGCATATTCTTTAAAGCCCCGAAAACAAAAAACAGTAGAAGGAATATAGATGTCTCCGAAGACGCTATAAAAGTACTGAAAAACCACAGAAAGCAGCAGCACGAAAAAAAGCTGCTTCTCGGGCCAAATTACAACGACTATGACCTGGTCTTCTGCCAGGACAACGGCCTTCCCATGCATCCGGACACGATAAGCAGCTGGTTTCCCGAATTCCTTGAAAGAATCGGCCTGCCCAGGCTTAACTTCCACTGCCTGCGGCATACTCACGCCAGTTTGCTTTTGAAAGCTGGCGTGGACGTTAAGATAATATCGGAAAGGCTCGGGCACAGCAGCGTTAGGATAACTTACGATATATACTCACACCTCATGCCCGGTATGCAGAGGACAGCCGTCGAGAAACTGGAACAGCTACTAAAATAATCCCGGATTGCCGGGTTTTTTATTTTGGGCGGAAACTGGGCGGAAACTAACCAAAAAGGCTTCTGGGATATTTCCCAGAAGCCTTATGTTCACTGGAGCTGATGGTGGGATTCGAACCCACGACCTGCGCATTACGAGTGCGCTGCTCTGCCACTGAGCTACATCAGCCCACGCAATATATTTTACATCCTTTACTACGTATAGTCAATAAGCATTTAATTTACAATAAGACTAATAAGACCCAGTATCTCTCGATTATAATTATAGTATAATAATTACTCAAAAATGACTCTAAAAAAATTTTTTTAACAATAAGAAGGAAGAAAGGACAATTTGTCGAAATTAATAATAAAAAGTGTTTGCTCATCTTTGATGAGGAGGTGGTTAACGTAAATAATTTTTTTAGGTGACAGATAAATAATTGTCCGCGAAATGAACAACTAATAAAGGAGGATTCGCATGACATTAGCTCATTGGATTTATGCTTTAGGGACATTAGCGGTAGTTATCACAATGATTTTTAGGCGAAATGTCTTAATCCCGTGTATAGTCTCTACATTTTTGATTGGACTGATTTTCACGGGCTCTCTAGTCCAAGCCGTTGTTGTGGTTTTTAAGGCAAACCTGACTGCCCTTTTCGAGCTTGGGAGCATATTCATCATTATCGGTTTAATGATGGCTATGCTAAAGTCTCTCAGCATTACAGGCGCAGATGAACTCTTAGTTTCACCTTTGAAAAAAATGATGGTATCACCTTTCGTAAGTTATGTTGTACTAATTTTATCAACTTACGTAATATCTCTTTTCTTCTGGCCTACGCCAGCAGTTCCATTGATAGGTACCCTCCTCGTCCCAGCAGCAATTGAAGCCGGGCTTCCTCCTATGGTTGCCGCAATGGCACTCGCACTTGCAGGGCAGGGAATGGCTTTATCGGGTGACTTTATCATTCAAGGCGCTCCAGGCCTCTCGGCAAAATCTGCCGGAATCCCTGTTTCTATGGTTACAAGCGACGTTGCAGTTCTCTCATTGATTACAGGTATTACGGCAATCATTATAGGATATGTAATGATGAGGCAAGATATTGAATCATTTGGAATAAAAGGGGCCAAACAATCTTCTTCATCCGAACCGAAACCGATTGTTCAGGTTCACACTGGTGAAAAGAAAGGTCAAAACTATGCCGCTCTTTTAGTCGCACTTTTAGTTTTGTCAATGGCTGCAGTAGTTTTTGCCATGTTCCGCTTCAACATAAGAGGGGGAGATGCTTCAGCGCTTCTAGGTGGAACAGCGGTAATGATAATGACCGTTGCTACACTACTTGTAGAAGGTATTGGAGGATTTGATAAGATAGCAGATCACCTGACCGATGGGCTTGTATTCGCCTTCAAAGTAATGGGACAAATACTTCCCATCGCAGGATTCTTCTTCCTCGGGAATCCGGAAGCAGTAGCAAAAATTTTAGGTGAAGGAGCACCGGGATATCTATTTGATATCGGAAAAATACTAGCAAGCTATATACCCGCCAAAGGATTCTTGGCAGCTTTTGGCATGCTTATTCTGGGGATAATTACCGGATTAGATGGATCCGGCTTTTCAGGCCTGCCAATGACCGGAACGCTGGCAGGAGCCATGGCTGCCGGCAATCAATCGGTGGCATCCGCACTGGCAGCCGTAGGCCAGATGGGTGCAATATGGTCTGGCGGCGGCACCATCATTGCATGGAGCTCGCTGGTAGCCGTAGCAGGAATAGTTGGAGTGCCTGTGCTTGATTTGGCTAGAAAGAACTTCATCCCCGTAATAATAGGTATGATCGTATCTACAATAGCAGCCGTCCTGTTTTTGATGTGACAATAAGCGGGGTATTAAAACCCCGCTTTTTACTTTACTAAAAAAGTTGTTAGTAAAACGACTATTTTGGAGGCAGGTAGAAAAATCAACTGGCTCAACAACGTGCCAAAAATTTTTCCCGTAATCAAAAGTACCACCATCGCATTTGCTTCCTGCCTTTCTCTTATACCCTGCAAAGTCTGGTCAGTAATCATTGCGGCTTGTGGGTCTACTAAAACTGCCAGCAGGATAGTAGCGGTTCCGTTTATAATCCCCGAAAGCTGGCTTGCTGTTATTCGGTAATCGGGCAGAAGTGCACCTGCATAAATTGCTGACAAAACTCCAATAGTAGATACAGATGTAATTATCAAATTTAGGATTAAGAAAGTAGGAGGTATCTTGTCAAAGCAATATCTTTTTAATAGGCTGATCCTCGGTTTTTTAAAGCTCTCCTTTATTTTCTTAAAAGATCCACGGTACACTGCATTAGATATTAAGACCGGAACAGACCCTGCTCTCTCAAAAGCTATTATACCCCTAGAAAAAATCTCCACAAAGCTTGGTATCATCGCCGCCCCGACAATACTGCCCACTGTAGCGGAGAATATTATCATCCTGAAGCCCTTGAGCAGCAAACTCACCTGGCCTTGAGCTATGGCCTTGTCCACCATGCTACCCAACAAGGGAGCCTGTATCATATTGGCCGTTCTTGATATCAATACTATTATGTTAAAAAGAGATAGAGCCATCGCTAGCCTTTTTGTTTTTATTCCGGCGATTCTCACGGAATAGGAAAGCGTATCTATCGCATGTATAGTTGCTGTAAAAATTATTACAGCAAATAACCTGCCCATGTTTTCTTCCATATTTTAAATTCTCCCGGCCTTTTTTTAATCAACCTCTATCTTTTACCAGCATATTATATAACTAGAAAAGAGTCAAATCAAAAAAGAATTCCTTGCAGCCCCTAATCCCAATCCAAAAGGGGCTTTATTAGTTTTATAGAAGGGGGTTTTATCGTGAACGACTTCAATTGCAATAAATTCCTTGAAAATAATTGGTATTATGTCTCAACAGCCCAGACTTTGAAAGCTTTGGAAATTTATGCTCGTGACATCGACTTTCTCATTCCCTTTTGGTATGGCATAACCGATAAAGGTACATTAGTTGACCAATCTCAATTCGAAGCTTTATTAATTGCTCGTAGGAACAAACTCCCAATCATCCCAATAGTGCACAATTTTTCAAACCCCAAGATGGCCGGTCTAATCCACGAAGTTTTGACCAGCCCTAATATCAGACAAAAACTTATATTTTCAATCGAAACACTTTTGCTAACTCAAAATTATGCAGGAGTTAACATAGATTTTGAATTTGTACCGCCTGAAGATAGGTATTACGTTAACACTTTTATGGAAGAGTTGTACCACCGGCTTTCTCCAGGGTTCAGGGTCACAATTTCCGTCCCAGCACAAGTGGAGGACAATCCCCATCATCCGTTTTCAGGAGCTTTCGATTACAACACCATTTCACGGTTTTCCGACGAGCTATACATCTTGGCGTATGACGAACACTTTAGCACCCCAGGGCCGGTAGCATCCATAGGATTTGTAAGAAGGGTTGTAGATTATGCCATAACGAAAATCCCAAGACATAAAATAAAACTTGGAATGGCCGTCTATGGCTATGACTGGGTCGAAACTGGCGGTATGCCGCGCACATTGTCTTTCCAGTCAGCAGTAAATCTTGCAAGGAAATATGGTGCTACCATAACTTATGACGATGAAGTTCAAGAATCAACCTTTACTTATATTGCCGACGGTGTAAGACACATCGTCTGGTTCGAAGATTCAAGAAGCTTTTCTGCAAAATTAGACCTTGCGATTTGCTATAACCTGGGAGGTATTGGTGTCTGGCGCCTCGGACTGGAAGATCCTGAGGTATGGGGGGTTATTCGAAAAAAGTTAGTATAAATTAACTTCAAATAAGAAAAATTATAATTGAAAAATACAAAAAGGAGGTATCCTGATGGCTAGAATTCACTGCAGCGTTTCCAACTGCCATTACTGGAGAAATGGAAACATCTGCGACGCCTCGGAAATCATGATCACTTCCGACAAAGTAGGAGACGAAATGCCCGACAGTTTCGACGCCATGCAGGCCTCGAACGCTCCGCAGACCCCTGTCTCAACTTGCATGGAGACCTGCTGTAAAACTTTTGTGGCAGCGGGAAGCGCTGCGAAAAACGTAGATGGGGTATACAGGAAATAGCGCACCTGGGGGTGCGCTATTTCCTGTATATATCAACCCACATTATTTCCTTTATTAAGTCCGCATAAATTTCCGCCATATCTTTCTGGCAGAAATATTTCTTTTCGCTGTCAGTCAATTTCCTCAAAAAGTCCACAATATCCTCGCAATACAAAATATCACCTTCAATCATTTTATTCACTCCATTTCAATTTTAGAAAAGGTATAAATCACTATAATAATATGCAAAAAACGGCTGTAGTACTACCACAGCCGCTTGGGGTCAAAAGACACTACCCTCCCTTCCCCCGGCGTGTGATAGCGCTCCACCTGAAACCCGGGCAGCTTCAGGTGACAGTACTGCATCTATTCGATGCAGTCCCAGCCCTGCAGCCCGCCGGCTGCAGGGCTTCGGCGGTGATCCCTTTCACCCGTTTCACTGACCGCCGTCTCCACGGGCTACTCTTGATGCACCGCGCCTCTACCGCACCCCTTATCGAGATGAGGTATTTAGTTTTTAATTTATTGACTTTATTTTATATTGACGAACAACAAAAGTCAAGAAAAAAGTGCGCCTTCCGGCGCATTTTCATTTTGCAGTTATAACATCCATTCCGCCCATGTAAGGTCTCAGCACCTCTGGTATTACTACAGAGCCATCGGGCTGCTGGAAGTTTTCAAGTATAGCCGCGGTCGTTCTGCCCACCGCGAGCCCCGAACCGTTGAGGGTATGGACGTACTGGGGTTTTGCTCCCTTTTCGGGCCTGTATCGGATGTTGGCTCTTCGGGCCTGGTAATCTTTAAAGTTGCTGCACGACGAAATTTCCACGTAACGGTTATAGCTTGGCATCCAGACTTCAATATCGTAAGTCTTCGCCGATGCGAAACCCAAATCTCCGGTGCACAAAGCCACTACCCTATATGGCAATCCCAAAAGCTGCAGCACTTCTTCCGCATCTTTTGTCAATTTTTCTAGCTCCTCCATGGATTTATCTGGTTCCGCGAATTTTACAAGTTCCACTTTGTTAAACTGATGCTGCCTTATAATTCCCCGCGTGTCTCTTCCGGCGGACCCGGCTTCAGCTCTGAAACACCCGCTATAAGCTACGTAGTATATGGGAAGGTCGTCTTTTTCCAGTATTTCGTCCCTGTGAAGATTGGTTACCGGCACCTCCGCAGTAGGAATGAGGAAATAATCTGTGTTGTTATACAGTTTAAATGCTTCCTCCTCAAATTTCGGCAGTTGTCCAGTCCCAGTCATGCTGGCCCTATTTACAATAAAGGGTGGAAATATCTCCCTATAACCGTGCTTTTCTATGTGAAGATCCAGCATAAAGTTGATTAAAGCTCTCTCCAGCCTCGCCCCTGCCCCTTTGTACACCACAAACCTGGAACCCGTTATCTTTGCAGCCCTCTCAAAATCCAGGATGCCCAAGGCCTCTCCCAACTCCCAATGAGGCTTAGGATCGAAATCAAACTTCCGAAGTTCGCCCCAGCGCCTTACCTCCACGTTGTCCGCATCGCTCTCCCCCACCGGTACCGATTCATCAGGAATGTTGGGAATCATCAATAAAAGCTGCTCCAGTCTTTCTTCTATTTTCTTTACGCGTTCATCCATCTCTTTTATTTTCCCAGAAACTTCCCGCATCTTTTCTATGAGGTCATCGGCCGGCTCGCCCTGTTTTTTCCTACGGGCTATCTCTTCGGACTCCCGGTTTCGCAAGCCTTTAAGCTGCTCTACCTCTACCAGAAGACTTCTTCTTTCTTCGTCGAGTTTCAAAAATTCTTCGAGGTTTGCCTGCGTTCCTCTTTTTTCTAAGGCCCTTTTTACTTCTTCTGGATTGGAGCGTATCATTTTAATATCAAGCATCCCATTAACCTCCTATTCGCATAATTCAAAATAAAAAAATCCCCTACCCCTAGGGGCGAGGATTATCCCGCGGTGCCACCCTTGTTATCGCTCGATTTTTATAACGGAATTTGCCGTCACCTTCTACCAGCCAGAGTTGGCTTTGGCCTTCGAAGGCGCTGCTTCGGGGCGGAACTCCGACTACTTCTCTGCCGGCTCGCACCTACCGCCGGCTCTCTGAAAGAGACCGTAGCACGGCTTTCCCCTGCATCGCATTTTTACGATGTCCACTTTTCGCTAATTATTATATCAAACTTTGCAGAAAAATCAACTTTTACAGTTTCTAAGCCGAACTTCCGTATCACAATATGCCTAGAGTCAAGAATCTCCTATTTAAGTGTCTAAAGCTTTAGTTTCATGCTTTTTTATAGTATAATAACAGATGATAGCAGTAAAATTTTTTTGTGGAGTGAGTACGTATGAACAAATCCATAAAATTGCTGGCATTTATGGGTCTTTTTATGGCATTGCTGGTAGTAGCAACAGTAGTAGTGAGCTTTCCTGTCCCAACTTTTAATCTGTATTTCAATTTGGGAGAATCAGTAATATATCTCGTAGCATTAGTTTTCGGCGCAATACCTGCTGCAGTAATAGGAAGCGTAGGCTCTGCCCTGTCCGATTTGCTCAAAGGCTATCCGATGTGGGCTCCAATTACGTTTTTTATAAAGGGAATTGAAGGTTTCATGGTGGGATACTTCTCTTCTAAGTTTAGCCCCGTTACCGGTGTAGTTTTAGGAGCCGTTTTCATGATGGCCGGCTATGCAATAGCGGCTTGGAAGCTTTACGGGCCTGGTGCTGTCCCAGTAGAACTTGCGGGTGACTTTTTCCAGGTATCGGTTGGAGCAATCGTTGCTTTGCTACTTTATAAGAGGATGAAGAATTTTCTTCTCAAAGATAATTAAAATATTATGATTATATAGGAGTTGTAAATATGAAAACAGGTAAAGTGCCCCCTGAAATTCTTAAAAAAAGCGTATATACTTTTCTTGGTGTGAAAAGAAGCGAAGTAATTGTCCACTCCGGCTTTGGAGAAGATTGCTGTGTCATTGATTTTGGAGACCACGTTGCAGTGGCCTCTTCAGACCCCATAACGGGTGCAGATACAGAAGGAGGCTATTTTTCGGTTTTTGTCGCCTGCAATGACGTAGCGGCATGCGGAGCAAAGCCCATAGGAATTCTTATAACGCTGCTTCTCCCCGAAGGAAGCAGTGAAAGTATGCTCCTTAAAATCATGGAGAGCATCGACAGGGCATGTAGAGAAATAGGGATAGAAGTTCTAGGAGGCCACACGGAAGTTACTCCGGCTGTAACGAAGCCAGTAATTTCCGCAACGGCTATCGGAATGACAAGGAAGGATAGTTTCGTTACATCGGCCGGTGCAAAACCGGGCGACGATATAATCGTAACCAAATACATAGGTCTTGAAGGCACCGCCATTCTGGCTTTAGACTTCGAAAAATTCCTGAGAGAAAAGCTACCGGAAGAAACCGTTAAAAAAGCTCAAAGCCTGGTAAAAAATATAAGTGTAATAGAAGATGGACTTATCGCCAGCACCATAGGAGTTTCCGCAATGCATGACATAACGGAAGGTGGACTTTTAGGCGCAATTTATGAGATAACTGAGGCTTCGGGAGTAGGGGCTGAAGTTTACGCCGACAGAATACCAATTCTTCCGGAAACCCAGGCTATCTGCCAGGTCTTCGAGATTGACCCGCTAGCTCTAATATCAAGCGGCTCGATGCTGATATGCACCCGCAAAGGCCAGGAAGTAGTAAGGGCTCTCAATGAAAGATCCATTCCTGCTTCTATTATAGGCAGAGTCATTCCGAAAGGTAGGTTTTTATTAAAGTCAGGCGAAAAAATTCCGATAATTCCTCCTGAAAGAGATGAACTTTACATAGCTATCGAAAAAGGGAAGCATTATGTAAAAAAATAGTGCCGCAAAAGGCACTATTTTTTTACAACGACTATACTTTTTGCAATCGCCTCATCTGCAGCAATGCGGGTATTTCCTACTTTCAAGACATAAGACGGGAACTTTTGAAAAAGAACTACATTCATTCCCGGAAGCACTCCTAAAGCCATCAGTTTTTTTAAGATCTTATCATCGGTAGTATCGATCCGGACAATCGTTGCAGCATCCCCTTCTTTTAATTCAGGAAGTTTCATTTCACTGCCCATCTTTCATTTATGCCTCCTTTGTTTCAACCACTTAAAAAAGCTGCTAGACCTTACCACTTCATAACCGCACCTCGGGCATTTCACCTTCCCACAGTGACCAGCCATAGGACATCCTGTACAGCCCTTAATTCCTTCCTGTTCTTCATTAAATTCATAGCCGCAAAAATCGCACCTCACTTACCAGACCACCCCCGCTGCTTTTAGAATAAGGTTTAGGATATACCCCGCTAAAAATGCAAATGGGAATATAAAAGCTACTATAGCAAGGGTGGTCTTTAACCCGCGTTCTTTCAACATCACCGAAAACTGAGCTATACAAGGCACAAATAGCGTGAGAGTAACCGATGCTACGGTCATCTGTACTCCATTTAAGACACCATTTTTTTGCAGGTCATACAATCCGGCAGCACCGTAATCCCTCCTGAAGAACCCAAATAGGAAGGCTTCTGCAGTCTCTGGGGGCAGTCCAAGGGCCATCATCAGCGGCTCGGACCACCGGATTAATGCATCAAAGATCCCCGTCATTCTGCCAATCCATATTAATACACTTGCGATTATAAATATTGGCACTATCTCGAGAAAATACCACTGCATTCGAGATACGGTTTTTTCTATAATGTTTCCCAACCTGGGCCATCGCAGAGGAGGTATCTCCATGTAGAAAACCGGTTTTTCGCCAGGCAGCACCTGAGCAGCAAGGTAACCTACCAGCACGAAAACTAATCCTACGAATAAGGCCCATACGGCTAAAGCTGCGGGCTTGCCTGAAAGCATGCCCATTATAACTCCTAGTTGTGCGGAACACGGGATGGCCAAGGCCAAGAGCAACGTGGCTATTACCCTCTCGCGGCGGGTTTCCAGAGTCCTGCTTACCAGTGTTGCCATGGTATCGCAGCCAAATCCCAGAGTCATAGGGATTACTGCCCTTCCATTCAGGCCAATGGACTTGAATAATCTATCTACCAGCAAAGCCAACCTGGGCAGATATCCCGAATCTTCGATTATTGAAAACATCAGGAAGAATGTTCCGACGATGGGCAATATGATTGCCAGCGCATATCTCAATCCTAGTGTTATTACTCCGTATTCCATAGCTAAAAGTTCACGAATTGCTTCATTCGAAATATATTTAGTTACAAAATTATTAACCCATGGATTTATATAATTTTCAAATATGTTACCTTCTATAAAGTCCACGAGCGTACCGGCTCCAAACTCGCCTACGAATTTATAAAACCCAAAATATAGTACAAGAAGAAGTACTGGGATACCCGTCAAGGGTTGCACGGTTATCTTATCTAACCAGTGAGAAATCAGTCTTTTAGAATCATTTCTTGTTGTTACCACATTAGATATTATTTCATCTATTTTCTTTTGTCTCTGGATAGTTATCACATAATATAACGGCTCAGAAAAAAGTTTTTTTGTCTTGTTTATTACTTCGCTTATCTCAGTAAAACTGCTTTCTTTAGCTTTTACCATTTCAATTATGTCCCTGTCTTCTTGTAGCAATAAAAGTGCAATAGAGCGCTTAGAAATATTATATTTAGATTTTAAATTTTTTTCTATTTCACAAATAGCTTTTTCAATATGGTCATCGTATTGAAAAACATTGCTTTTTTCAAGCAGCTCGCTTTTTGACATATTCTGCCACCCTCTTTCTCAACAACTCAATCCCTTTATTAAAAGCTGCTGATGTTCCTACGACGGGAATATCGATTAGTGTCTCCAACTTTTCGAAATCGATTTTCCTGCCAATCTGCAGAGCCTCATCCATCATGTTGACTACAAGCATAACCGGAAGCCCAGCCTCTTTAAGCTGCAAAGTCATTGAAAGCATCCTCTCAATATTTTTGGCATCTACAACATGAAGGACTATGTCGGGTCTCTCGTTCAACAGCAGATTCCTCGTAACTTTCTCCTCTTCCGTTATAGGCATAAGGGAGTACATTCCTGGTGTATCCACAACTTCGAATATTTCCCTCCCTATACGGCAGGTCCCTTTAAATACTTCCACTGTGGTCCCAGGATAATTAGAAACCGTAACATAAGCGCCAGTAAGCCTGTTAAAGATAACGCTTTTGCCCACATTAGGTGTCCCTACTAGCAATATTTTCTTTTTTAGGCCTTGCTTTTCATTTTGCTTAATACCGCCTCGATCTTTTCTTAATATCTTATCGAAGAAACTTTTTCCGTTTGAATTATTACAGCAATTCATGAAATGAACTCCCCCTCCTTGATAATCATTCTCATTTACGGGGCAAAAAAATTAATTAATCTTAAATTAAAATTTATTTCAACATAACCATCGATATGCTTTTGAGAATCATTTTCATCTTTCTGGTTTTATTATAAACTACCTCGACTCATAAGTCAAGCACGAATTTTTATCAAATTAGTAGAGATTGTTCTGTCAAAAAACAAAAAGCGGCCTTTTAATAAGGCCGCTTCCTTTAATGCAAAATAAGAATAAAAAACAAAAGATTTCGGCAGCGTCCTACTCTCCCGGGGAATCCTCCCCAGTACCATCGGCGCTGGAGGGCTTAACCTGTGTGTTCGAAATGGTTACCGGTGTTACCCCTCCGCTATGGCCACCGAAATCTTCTTTCCCTATTCTATTCCTTCCCCTGCACCCTCAAAATCACACAGCGGGTATGCTCCTCCTTGGTCAAGCCCTCGACTCATTAGTACCGGTCGGCTCAAGGCCTCACAGCCCTTACACCCCCGGCCTATCTACCTGGTCGTCTCCCAGGTGTCTTACCCCCTCTTCAGGGTGGGATACCTTATCTTGGGGCAGGCTTCGCACTTAGATGCCTTCAGTGCTTATCCCTCCCGGACTTGGCTACCCAGCTGTGCCCTTGGCAGAACAACTGGTACACCATCGGTCCGTCCACCCCGGTCCTCTCG
>NZ_FRCR01000013.1 GCF_900142995.1 Caldanaerovirga acetigignens
GCCGCTAAAATGCTGGATTTTGAGAGAACCGTAAGCGTAACCATCGGCCTTCCGTTTATAAGGACTTCGGTTGACCACGGCACAGCCTTCGATATCGCCGGAAAGGGAATTGCAAGTTCAGTAAGCATGGAAGAAGCCATAAAGGTTGCGGGGGACTATGCTTTTTTGGTTAAAAAACAAAGGTAAATAGTAAACAGGAGGGTGAATTTAATGAACGGCGTTTCTGGAATTCAGATGATACTGGGTCTCATTATCGGTGTCGCCGTCTTGGTTTTCCTCATATTAAAGACAAAAATCCACGCCTTCCCCGCCCTCATCATTGCAGCATCATTAACGGGTTTGATCGGCGGTATGCCGCCAGCCGTAAGTGACGTAAATGTGGCAAAATCTATAACCACCGGCTTTGGCAATACTCTAAGCAGCATAGGTATAGTCATTGGCTTTGGCGTTATGATGGGAAGACTGCTGGAAGTATCCGGTGCAGCCGAGCGCATGGCCTACACTTTTTTAAAATACCTAGGCAAAGGGAAAGAAGAATGGGCATTAGCGGCCACCGGATATATGGTTTCTATCCCTATCTTCTGTGATTCTGGCTTTGTTATTCTTTCTCCTTTGGCAAAGGCCCTTTCCATGAAAACTCGAAAGTCCGTGCTGACCCTCGGTGTGGCTCTGGCTATTGGTCTAGTGGCTACCCACCACGCGGTTCCGCCAACTCCGGGTCCTTTAGCGGTGGCGGGAATTTTTAAGGTCGATGTAGGCAAGATGATTTTGGCTGGCCTTTTATTCGCGATTCCGGTAACTGTAGCAGGAGTGCTTTATGCCCAATGGCTCGGGAAAAGAATATATCAAGTTCCCAAAGAGGATGGCAGCGGTTGGGAACGCCCCGAGTTTCAACCTTCCAAGCAGGTGGATATACCCATAGAAGAAAGGTCCGACCTTCCCTCAACCTTCATGTCATTTGCCCCGATCGTTGTGCCTGTAATACTAATAATTTTCAACACCGTCCTGTCAGCACTCAAATTAAATCAACCCTGGGCCCAGTATCTTATATTTTTAGGCAACCCGGTAATCGCAGTGGGAATCGGACTTATAATAGCAATATACGGCTTAACGCCTAAACTTACCAGAGACGAAGTGATAAAACGGATGGAAGAAGGGGTAAGTTCCGCAGGCATAATAATTCTAGTGACCGGTGCAGGAGGAGCTCTGGGGCAGGTATTGAGAGATAGCGGGGCCGGAAACTACATTGCAAATCTCATCGCGAGCACGCCCATGCCACCGGTACTGCTGCCGTTTTTTGTAGCAACACTGGTTCGTCTTATGCAAGGAAGCGGTACAGTCGCTATGATTACTTCTGCATCGATTACAGCACCCATCCTGGCAAATCTCTCTGTAAATCCTTTAATAGCAGCCCAGGCCGCCACACTCGGTGCTATGATATTTTCTTACTTTAACGACAGCTTTTTCTGGGTAGTTAATAGGCTTTTAGGGATAGAAAACGTTAAGGAACAAACACTAACATGGTCCATACCTACTACTATCGGATGGGGTGTTTCGTTAATATTAATTTTGATAGCCGAGGCTATTTTCTAGCTAAAGACAATAAGGCCCTGGGATTGCCCGTAAGGACTACCCAGGGCTTATATTTTTAAAAGTTTTGTAAAATACCACCAGCCCTCGGCAAGCTTATCTTTATACACCTCGCTTACCATTTCACCTATATAAACATAAAGCTGCCTTATTTGTTCCTCTTTTTCTCTCCTCCCTTTTACCCTTATGCATTCCTTCCTTTCCTTAATTTTTTTGACCTCTATCTCTTCAACTTTATATTTCATCGCTACCGGTTCCGCTTCTTCGATAGCCTGCGGTCCCGCCTCTATTTGTTCGCAAGTAAGCCTTTCTCCCTTTTTCATCATGGTTCGCATATATAAACTCAATTCCAACCCGCTTTTAAATATAGGCATTGAGCAATCCTTGGTTTTCAGCCATTTGCACTTTGTCATCATAACAACTGGAATTATCGCGTCTTCGGGAATCATCTTTACATCAAGATTCAGCCCTTTTAACCATTTTGTAAATGCAATCTTATGGTATTTATTTTGTTGGGTAGGGCTTTTGCACAGCACCCACTTATCCCCTTCTTTTCTTTTCCAACGGTCGTTAAAACCTATATATACCCCTTCCCAGGCTTTTGTTTCCACCAAAAATATCCCCGGCGGTCCCATCACTATATGGTCTATCTACGCGTACTCATCCACCCAAGCTTCAATTACTATGTCGTTAACAACCCTCCAGCATTCGGAAGCATTAAGAGAAAATTTAAAAATGCACCGAATTCCCCGCTGTCCCCTTTGTCACTGTTCCTGCTTTGAGTAACGTTATAATTCAGGTTAGTCAAAGGTTTGCCATGCTCGTAAATGTCTTATTGTTCAATAATACGGGCAGTTCCGTTACTTTCCCATACCTTTCATTGAGCTTATTTATCCGCTGCTTCGCTTTATATATAACCTCTTTCGGTAATTTTACAGGCCTTAATCCTTCATAACGCTGCTTGATTATTTTTTTCCCTTAATTATAATCCACTCACCTTTACTTCCCTTAACTAGGCCATATCTTGAGCCCCATCCTTGCTCCACGATGATATAGGCCCTTTTGAAAGATGTGGTAAAGAGGGCGCTGGAGTATATAGAAAACAACTGGAAAGGGATATTAAGATGTAGATAATTATAGCTCAACTTTTTCAAAAAGTTCGGGTATATGCACGCCAGTATTCATCAATTTTCCTATTTCTTTTTTAAAATTTTCCGAGGCTTTCTCTTCTCCGTGAACTATAAATATTCTTCTTGAAACGCCATTTTTTATATTTTTTACCCAGTTTATAAGTCCTTCAATATCCGCATGACCAGAGAGACCTGGGAGATTGTAAATTTTTGCTTTAACTACCATTTCCTCGCCGAATATTTTCACCTTTTTTGCATTATCCAGAATTTTTCTCCCGAGAGTTCCTTCAGCCTGGTAACCTACGAACACTATAGATGTGGCATCCTTCCAGATGTTGTGTTTTAAGTGATGTTTTATTCTACCAGCTTCGCACATACCGCTGGATGAGATAATTACAACACCATTTTTATCGTTTAATGCGATAGATTCTTCTGCACTGGAAATTGTGTATAAATTGTTGAATCTTAATAAATCAAAGTCTTTGCCCAATAGATTAATAGCTTCTTCGTCATAGCATTCTTTATGTTTTTCATAAATTTCAAGGGCTTCCTTGGCAAGAGGGCTATCCAAATAAATTTCTATATTAGAGAGTTCTTTTCTCTTTTCTATGTCTATATAATAATTCAGCAAATATAAAATCTCTTGAGCCCTTCCTACAGAAAACGCTGGAATAATTACGTTTCCTCCCTTTTTCACTGTATTAATAATAATATCATACAATTTTTTGATTTCTTCGGTCTTATTACCATGCAACCTATCACCGTAAGTTGATTCTATTATTAAATAATCGCTATAATTGACGTATTCATAGTCCCTGATTATCGGCATATTATTATTTCCTAAATCTCCGGAAAAAGTTATAAGCACTTCGTCGTTTTTTTCTCTTATCTTTATAATTACTATCGAAGAACCCAGCAAATGTCCCGCATCTTTAAACATAATACAAATATTTTCATCAATTTCTATCCACTTGCCGTAGGAGCACTTAATTATATATTCCGGTATTCTCAAGGTATCTTCAACAGTGTACAGTGGTTTTACCGGTACCAGTCCTTTTCTTTGCCTTTTTTTATTTTGCCATTTGCTTTCTAACTCCTGGATATGAGCACTATCCTTTAACATTATCTCCATTAAATCAGCGGTTGCAGAAGTGACAAATATACTGCCATTAAAACCTTTTTTAAACAGCAGAGGCAGTCTCCCTATATGATCAATATGTGAATGAGTAATTATTACGAAGTCCAAGTCAGCGGGTTCGAAAGGGAAAGGCTCAAAATTTAATTCGCTCATCTTACCTTGAAACATTCCGCAGTCCACTAAAAATTTTCTTCTATCTGTTTCAATATAATAACAGGAACCTGTCACCATTTTTGAGGCACCGCAAAAGGTTATCTTCATTTATCTCACCCATTTTTTTTAGTTTAGACTTGCTGCTTTAAAAGTCTTTTTAGTAAAATATGTTCGACAATAACTCCCTTTTTCCTCTTCGCTCATCCATTAAGTCATGTGTGTTAGCCCCCGATTATTTGGACTTAAACGACTCCCCGACTCGCAAATGGGCTTCATACGAGTAAGCTATGGAAAAAATTTTTACCTACAAACTCTTGACACGGAAATTCTTTCCATAATGCAGATCACCCTCTAATTTGTTTATCATGAAGCTGTTTTAAAATCATTCATCTAGAAAACCTCTTGCATTTCACAATTTTTATGCCTTGGCGAAATAGCGCTGAAGCCGTAATAAGCTGCGGAAGAGTAAAAGCCTGTATCACCAGCGCAGGTGCCTTAATACCTAAACTACGATATCACAAAGCCTCTTCTCCTGTCATGGCAATTTGAATAAAAGCTCTCACTACCTCCGGGTCAAACTGTGTTCCCGCATTTCTTTTTATTTCAGCTATTGCTTCCTCCCTGCTCATTGCCTTCCGGTATGGCCTGTCATTTGTCATGGCATCAAAGGCATCAGCAACCGCCAAAATTCTTGATAACAATGGGATTTCTTTACCCTTCAACCCCTGGGGATAACCTTTGCCGTCCCAGCGCTCGTGATGAGAAAGGATGTATTCGGCAATAGGGGCCAGTTCCGGCATCGTCCGGGCTATCCTGTACCCTGTTTCAGGGTGTTTTCTCATTTCCACCCATTCTTCCTCGGTTAAAGGCCCTGACTTCGTCAATATGCTTTCCTTAATCGCCACCTTACCGATGTCATGGAGTATCGCCAGAAGTTCCAGTTCGTCCAGTTGTTGGGGTTTTAGGCCCATACTCTCCCCGATTTTTCTGCACATTTCTTTCAACCGTTCTGCGTGTTCTTCCGTTTCTATGCTCTTTTCTAAAAGGGTAGTCTTCAGGGAGGATATAACGGCATTTCTGTAGCTTTTGGCATGCAAAAGCTTATTGCGGTACATCCAGTCCTCGGCTTCTTTCATTACCTGCCAGATGTTTTCTTCGGCTCTGCTTTTTGTGGCATAGCCAAGTGCGATGCTCACCTGTATAGGCCCGCCCTTCTGGGAATTGCATTTTTCTTTGATCCGCCGGGTAATTTCCTCAGCCGTTTTTATATCGGTCTTAGGCAAAAGGATAAGGAATTCGTCCCCACCCCACCGGGCAATAAGGTCCTCCTTGCGGCAGGACTCTCTAATGATTTCTGCAGCCTTTATCAGCAGTCTGTCACCCTCCTGGTGCCCAAATACGTCATTAACCAGCTTCAGGCCATCGAGGTCGCACATGATTACGGATATAGGCAACTGCCTTGGCGTGTCAAGCCTCTTTATCTCTTCTTCCAAAAACCTGCGGTTGTAAAGGCCGGTAACCTGATCGTGAAAACTCAAGTATTTCAACTGTTCTTCATAACGTTTGTGCCGTGTGATGTCTCTTGAAACAGCAACTATACCTATGCAACTGCCTTTCGCATCATAAACAGGAACCTTAATTGTTTCAAAAGGAACCAAAGTGCCATCATGACGTTTAATCAACTCTTCAAAGCGCTGAACGCTGCCTGATTCCATAACCTTATAATCAATTTCCTTGTGTTTGCTTGCTTCAGCTTCACTATAAATATCCCAGTCAGTACGCCCATTTATTTCTTCCGGTAAAAGAGATAGGAACTTTCTCGCGGCTTCATTTGCTAATTTATAAACTCCGTTTTGGTCTTTGTAAAAAATCAAATCGGGTATGGTGTCTATAATTACTCTCAGTAAATGACGTTCCTTTTTCAATTCGGCCTCTATAGCTTGGCGTTTCATAGCAGCATCAAGATTAGCAAAACAGTTTTGTGCCAGCATATTAGTAATAGGTAGAAGCTCTTTTAGAAACATTTCTTCAATAGGAACGTTCCTCCCCAATATGAGCAGTCCAAAGTTTCTCAGTGGGAACCCATAGTAATTTAAACCCTTTTTTATTACTATAATGTTTTTCTCCTCTTCTTGTAACAATTTTCTTTCAAATTCTTCAATAAGCTCATGATAAACAGGATTTTTAAGGACTATCCGCGGCACCACATAGGAAGTTTCTAAACGATTATTTTTGTATTGTAAAACACTGACATGAGTGCAGTTCAGTTTTTTCAAAAATGCAGATGCGGCCTTTTTCACCAGCTTGTCGAGTTCCTGCTCACCGCTGACAGAAAGAGCTAATTCGAGCAAAATTTGACTCCATATCGTATAATCCATTTTTAATCCTCCAACAATCCGATGACTGAAGTCTTATTATAAAATTCAAGATAATCTTTTCCCGTATTAGCAATCTCTCCTATAGTCAACGCCCCCAGAAGCGGATATCCTGCATATACCGCTTCCAGTTCTTCATTAAAATCAGACTGGAGAAAGAAAACCCTAGAAACGCAGTCCATAAAAAAGGTAGTTAGTGATTTTTCTTTTTTTTCACTGAGTGTTTTCAAATAACAGTCTTCGGCCAATAGGCGAGCTTTGACTGCAGCAGCAATCAAGGAATCTTTATCCCCTTTTAATATATACACAAAAGAATTCAATGGAACTTCTCCGACACAAATCAACCTGTTACCATCCAACGAAATAGGATCTCGAACCACCATTTCTTCTGCCATTCTTACAATCCCGATGGGAAATCCTTTCGCCAGTTGGAAGAAACCAGTATTGTCAAAAGATTTCCCGGATATTTTTTCCACCATTTCCCGATATACTTCAAATGCCGGACGCCAGTTCAGCGAAATTATTATGTTGCGGTCTGCTTCCGTTACTTTCAGTGGACCTGCCACAGGCTTCCAGCCATGGGCAACCCCTATTCCGCTTTTTATATCTGCCAGGGCCAAAACTGCCGCATCTTCTAATAATCCTTCCCCGGTAAAAACGCAGGGCTTCCTTTCAAATGACAGTGAACCAGCACCACCACCAATATAATTTGGGATAAGTCCCCAACAATTAAACATGCTGTCTATCAGTGGGGATATATATTGGCTAAGTCCGTCCACAAACACAAATATCGTTTTATTTTCAAGAGATTGCCATTCAAAAGCATTTTCTATGATTGCGTCTAGATCAATAGATATATCACCGATATCTTTAATCACCACAGTGCTTACTGGTTGACTAATACCAGCAACAATCGTTCCCTTCTCAAGTACTTCCTTATTAAATAAAATTTGAGGGAAAATCCCCCCAAATACTGGTTTTTTATACTGTTTCAAAATCTCATCAACTTTTTCAGGGGTAAAAGCATTTGCATCACAAGCCAGGATGAGGACTCCCAATGTATTCTCATCATCATCTGCCTGTTCTAACAGGTACTGCAACCCTTCTACAGTGCCTTCCCTGTCCAAATTTATAAACATAATTATCACCTCTTTTGTTCTGAACGAGTTCATTTTAAAAAGCCTCTCAATATCACATCAACAGCTTCATTTTCAGAAAGTCCTAAAGTCATAAGCTTTAACAGTTGATCCTGGGCTATCTTACCTATTGCAGCTTCATGGGTAAGCTCGGCATCCGGATTTTCTGCTGATATTGCCGGTGAAGAACTTATCTTGCCGTTTTCCATGATTATTGAGTCACATACAATATGACCTTTAGATTTGGCCTTCGCTACAATCTCCGGCTTAAAAACTTGCTTTGAATTCTCTTTGGCAACAGACCTTGAAATCACCTCAGCACTCGCACCATCACCTTCGAGAATAATATTCATTTTTGAAATTGCTTCCTGATCGCCGTGCGTCAAAAGTCTTTCAGTAACCACAAGCTTCGCTCCCTTTTTGACGACAGCATCAGTGATTCTTACCGTGCTATCTACCCCTTTAATCTGAGTTAACTCCATTTCTACAACAGAGTCTTCTTCCATTGTTAAGACCGTTTTTGGGTTTAAAACCCTTTCCCCTTTGCCTTCACCACCGCCGTAATGCTTTTCTATATACCTTATTTTCGCTCCTTTTTTTACTGTTATTTCATGGAGACCATCGTGCTGCGATTTTTTAGAACCTGGATTGTGAATCCCACAGCCTGCGATTAGCACTACATCTGAGTTTTCTCCAACTTCTATAGTGTTGTAAACCACGTCGGTAATACCCGACAATGTTAAAAGCACAGGAAAATGCACGACTTCATTTTTGGTATTAGGTGCAATAACGATATTTATACCTGATTTATCCACTTTAGGCTCTATAATTATATTTTTTGTCGATTTTCTTTCAACGCTTTTTCCGTCTTTTCTAATGTTAAAAGCTCCCATAGATATTCCATGAAAATCTGCTATAGTTTTTAAAAGTTCACGATCTAAAGCATCTAAATCCACCTTTTTCACCTCCCTCGCAGTCTTCCCAAGACTCACAGCGGAATTTATATTTTAAAAGCTCAAGCATTCTTTCCCTTTCTCCCATTTCCTTTATCTCGCCATCAGACATCAGAATAATTTCATCTGCTACGGACAACACCCTTTCATGATGTGTGATTACAATTGTTATTATATCTTGGTTATGGTGGTTTTTTATCAACTGCAAAATACCTTCAAAACTCCATAAATCAACTCCTGCTTCGGGTTCATCATATATCACAACCTTTGAGGGTTTTAAAAGGACAGAAGCCAGTTCTATCCTTTTTATTTCTCCTCCTGAAAGGCTCGAATCGCATTGCCTTTCCAAATATTCTTCAGGACAAAGTCCAACAGCTTTTAATAACCTCTTAAAATCGCTTTCATCCCCTTCCCGTGAAGCAACTTTTAAAATATCTCTTACAGAAAGCCCCTTAAACCTTGCAGGATTCTGGAAAGCATAGCTTATCCCCCTATTCGCCCTTTCGGTTATATTGAAAGGAGTAATATCTTCTCCATCTAAAATTATAGCGCCTTTGTTACTTCTATATATACCCATTATAGTCTTTGCAAGAGAAGTCTTCCCTCCTCCATTGGGACCGGTAATTGCGTAAAATTTACCTCTTTGCAGAGTTAAATTTATATCTTTCAATATTTCAACACTTTCCGTACCGTTTTGAATCTCAAGATAAAGAGATTTTATTTGTAGCAAAATGCAAAATCCCCCTTTTCCATTTAATTTCTCGTAATTTCTTAATATATTTTACCTTACTTTGCAACCTCTGGCTAGAATTATGTCCATATAATCGTAATAATCACACAAAAAAAGTTGAGCCTTCCTATCCCTCTGTCTAGAATAAAGCTGCCAAAAAACTAACATAAGGGATTGGAAAGGCTCAATTGAACGCGGATTGGCCAGTTCCGCCATTTTCTTAGGTGAAAATTCCTTCTCCTACATCTTTTAAGGCCTCCGCAGCCGGTCCAGAAGAGTATTCAACCGGCGGAACACCCTTTGATACGGCCCTTACGATTTCTTCATCAAAGGGGATTTTCCCTATCACCTCAATGCCTTCATTGATACAGTATTGCTCTATTTCTTTGCTTTTTTCTTGAGCAAGGTCGAATTTGTTTATTACCACCTTAATAGCCACTTTAAAATTTTCCGCCAGCTTCAACACCCTTTCAAGGTCGTGCAATCCCGCAGCAGTAGGTTCCGTTACAATAAGTGCCATATCTGCTCCGGAAAGAGAAGAAATTACCGGGCATCCAATGCCTGGCGGACCATCCGTAATTATATACTCATACCTTCCTCTTTCTGCTATTTCTCGGGCTGCCTTTTTTACCACCGAAACCAATTTGCCCGAATTTTCCTCCGCTATTCCCAATCTAGCATGGACTATCGGCCCGTATTTAGTATCCGAAATATACCAGTGACCCGAAAGGGTTTCCTCCATATCGATAGCCTTTTGAGGGCATAAATTATAACATACTCTACACCCTTCACATAAAATGGCGTTTACTTTAAAATTTTCAATAGCACCAAAACGGCAAGCTTCTTCACATTTGCCGCATTCTTTGCATTTATTTTTGTTTATCTTTGCCTTCTGGCTTCCCCAGAATTCGAAGGTTTCCCTTATTTCGGGTTTTAAAAGCAGGTAGAGGTCGGGAGCATCCACATCACAGTCGGCCAAAACAGCATTTTTTGCCAATGCCGCCAGTGAGGCCGTCAATGTTGTTTTCCCTGTTCCTCCCTTGCCACTTAATACAACTATTTCCTTCATACCTCTACCCGCCTTTCTATGGCCTTCCATAAGGTCTCAAATGATGACTTAAGCTTAGGAAATTCTTCCACGAGCAGTCCACCACGGGCGTAGCAGGCTGCATACCGCCGGTCAAAGGGTATCTTCATAAGCAGGGGAATGCTCTGCTCCTGCAGATATTTTTCAACTTCACAATCTCCCATATCAGCCCTATTTATCACGACACCGAAAGGAATCCCAAGTTCCCTGACAACCTCTACGGCCAGTTTCAGGTCGCTTAATCCGAAAGGTGTGGGTTCGGTTACCAGCACGCAGTAATCTGCACCGTATACCGCACTAATCATAGGGCAGGATGTACCTGGCGGCGAATCGATAATAGTTAGTTTGTCCTTTGGAATCCGGCTTTTAACCTTTCTTATGACGGGTGGGGCCAAAGCTGTTCCAATGTTCATTGTGCCTTGAATAAATTCTATGCCCCTGGCAGTCCCCCGCTTTACAAGTCCTATTTCTTTATGAATTTCCGTGATGGCTCCGGCCGGACAGAGAAGCCCGCATCCCCCGCAGCCGTGACACAGTTCTTCAAAAACCAGGACTCTTTTGCCCACCCGGGCCAGAGCGTGATAAGCGCATGCCCTGGTGCAGATTCCGCACTGAGTACATTTCTCCTGGTCTATTGCAGGAACCGGCAGGGTAACAGGCTCTTTCTCTTTGAATTCGGGCAAAAGAAAAAGGTGGGCATTGGGCTCTTCCACATCGCAATCCAGTAGCGCCACCTGCATCTTATCTTTTAATGAGAGGGCAAGATTAACGGCTATCGTGGTCTTGCCGGTACCGCCTTTGCCGCTAGCAATTGCAACTATCATAGTTTCACCGCCAAAAGAAAAAACCATTTTTGACCCTAATGGTCACAATGCCCACCGTGCCCGTCGCCGTGGTCGCACAGATTGCCACTGTCTGTAATATTCCCATTGAGATACTCCTTTATTACATCGTCCACCTTGCCGGATACACCGGTTATTGTCGCTATGTTATTTTGAGCGAATAGTTCCTTAGCCCTTGGCCCCATGCCACCGGCTATAATGCAGTTTATTCCTAACTTTGCCAAATACCCCGGCAGGAATCCGGGCTGGTGGCCAGGGTTTTCAATTACTAATTTTGAATTTATTTTTCGCTGTTTTTCATCCACATCATATATGGTATACTGGGAACAGTGTCCAAAATGGGGCGACACCATATTACCGTCAGTAGCTATTGCTATCTTCATAATAAAATTCCTCCAATCCGAATATTATTTAATTATGTCGAGATGGCGTTGTGGGGTTAGAAATTTTAGTCAGCTTACCTTTAATGTAATTTTCAAAGGCTTCCTTAACACTCACGGAACTTGCTGCGTACACTTCTATCCCCGATTCTTTTAATACCCTCAGGGCATTGGGGCCTACATTCCCCGTTATTAGTGCGGAAACACCTTTATCTACAATAAACTGAGCTACCTGTACACCTGCGCCATGGGCATCGCCTGCATATATGTTTTCCACAGCTTCATATTCTTTACTCTCAGGGTTGATAATGATGAAAAACCTGCAGCGCCCGAATCTTTCGTCTATCATAGAATCCAAATTGCTGCCCGTCGATGTAATCGCAATCCTCACTTTTAATCCCTCACTTCATGTTTTTAATCAATATGTTTTCTTTTTAGATGGTGTGTAGTATAATTAATTTGTCGCTTTAAAAATAAAAGCCTGGCAGGGGCGGGCAGAGAGCCTACCCCTGCGGATGATACTATTTATTACTCTTCCTGACCTTTTTCATCAATGTCTTCTTTTTTTGCCTTTTTGAGCTGTTCAAGTCTTTCTTCTATTGCTTTTAGCTCTTCCTTCAATAATCTAGCCTCCTGGGAAAGAATTTCTGCTTCGTACTTTTGTGCATCTTCCGCAGCGGGACGTGCTGCAACGGGATCAAAAGGATAGAATTGCCTTGCCCAGAAAGGCAGCCCAGTCGCATAATACCAATGTCTCCAACCCCTGCCGGCCCCGAAAGCACCAGGTCCCAGGCCAAAAGCCCTGCGCCAGAACCTCCTGCCCCAGAATCCCCTTCCAACGGGATTCATGAAGCCCGGGACAGGAAAGCCTGCACAGAAACCTGCGGCTCTGCCGGTCTTTGGGCCAAGTCCCCAGGGGCCCGTTCCGTCGCCTCTTGGCATGTTTTCACCTCCTTTCGGTGATTTTAAACTCTCTAAAAATAAGTGCTTTATTTCTTATTAAGACGCTCTAGATCTTTCACCCAGTCTTCAATTCTTTTTATTTCATCACTGTCATACATTTCAATTTCGCCTCTGTCACACAATTCCGCAAGCTTGTAATCTATCGGCAGGGAACCTAAATATGGAATCTGCACCTGCTCTGCTGCTTCCTTTCCACGACTTTCGCCGAATATCCTTATCTTTTCGCCGCATTTGGGACAAACCAGGTAACTATAATTTTCCACCAGGCCCAATACGGGTACGCCCATAATTCTACTCATTTTTATGGCCTTTTTCACTACCATCATTACAAGGTCCTGAGGTGAAGAGACGATCACTAATGCATCAACCGGTAGAGATTGCATGACAGTAAGCGGCGCATCACCAGTACCGGGAGGAAGGTCGATGAGTAGAAAATCCAAATCTCCCCATATCACATCGGTCCAGAATTGCTTTACCGCGCTGGCGATGAGGGGACCTCGCCATATCACAGGGTCATCCTCATTGTCCAGCAAAAGATTTAAAGACATTATACGAATTCCCGTTGAGCTTTCGGGCGGAATCAGACCAAATTCAATATTCTCGGGGCGTTTTTTTACCCCGAACATCCTCGGTATGCTCGGGCCGGTAATATCGGCATCCAGAATGCCCACTTTATAGCCTTTTCTCTGCAAGCTTACAGCCATGAGCCCCGTTATAGTGGATTTGCCCACTCCACCCTTTCCGCTCATGATGGCTATCACGTTTTTTATACGGTTAAGTTCGCTTGCGGGAATTTTTTCTATGCCCGTACCGGTATCGGCAGCTTTCTCCCGACTTTTCTGAGTGTTTTCTATTTTGTTTTGCTCCATAATAAACACCCTTCCCAATTTAAGTTTTATTTTCCTTGCGTAATTTACAATTCCTACAATATCCAAAATGCCAGCAAGAGCTGTTCACCACTGTAAAATCCTCGAGGCTCTCATCATTTTTTGTACTTGGCAATGGCAATTCTTCTTGCAGCGGTACCTCGAAAATCTTTCCGCATCCAAGGCACAAATAATGGCAATGAGCATTTTCCTCTTTTTGCAGCAACTCATATCTTGCAGCATCTTGCAAATTCAATTTCTGCAGTATACCCATCGCGCAAAATAGCTCTAATGTACGGTACACAGTCGCCAAACCTATTGAAGGCATTGTCTTTTTCGTAAGGAGGTATATCTCTTCTGCCGAAAGGTGTTTCTTTTCACTGTTTGCAATGGCCGAGATTATAGCCTGGCGCTGAGGTGTCCAACGCAACCCTTTTTCTTCTATATTTTTTACAGCTACTTGCTTCATTTAATTCACCACCTTTTGCCAGAACTAATCCTGGCAATCAAAAAAACCTTCCTGCCGGTGGCCATGACACCACCCCCACCTATTTCTGCCAGGTGAAAACTGATATTTCCCTCCTTCTATTCTGATAGCCTTTCCTTTTACAAGAGCATCTGCTATTTTACTGCGGGCCGAATTTATTATCCGGAAGAATGTGGGTCTTGAAATACCCATCCTCTCGGAACATTCTTCCTGCTCAAGACCCTCCAGATCCTTTAATCGAATGGCCTCCAGTTCTTCCACCGTCAGGATAACTTCTTCCAGCTCTCTGAGCGGCACTCCCGCAGGTTTGAAATATGTTATTTCGGGCAAAAACTCTACTCTTCGCCACTTTGGTGGTCTCGGCACTTTTTCTCTCCTTCCTTGTTATGGTCATTTGTTCATAACCTTCTGGTTTTATTATATTATAATTATGAACCTATGTCAACAATAATATTTTTGTGTCTGTAGATTAAATCTTTTCATTTAAAGCAATTTACCTCCTAGCTCATAGTTTTTGTTATATTTAGGTTATCGTAAAACCCCAAATCTATTGAAAAATTAGGGGTTTTTACCTCTTACAAGAAGGGTCCCTCCACTCCACGAAGAATATTTCATTTTGAAAAACAATCTATGCAATGACTTCTAGATAGCAACCAGCAACAATAAATTAAAGATGCTCAGCGATTACATCGACATCGAAGAATTTATCCCTCTAGATGTAAAGCTGGCTTAATATAAATCTACTGGCCGCCCACCATACCCTTTATCATCTATGCTTGCCGCATTAATCATCCAAAAGATATTCTCCAAAAAGATATTCTCCATCCCTACAGTCGAACTACTGGTTTCCTTCCTTGAATTATCTTAGCCTCTAAGAGAATTTTGTGCGTCCTGGATACAACCGGCCTAGAAGTCCCCGTAAAGGAGAATAACCCTAAGTTTTTTTATTCCTTGAAAAACCAGGTCGAGAAGGGATCTCCTGAAAAACCTGAACACGAGATTTACATAGCAACTCTCGCTCAGATGCCTAAACACTCTAAAGCTGTACCTAAAGCTAAACTCATGTATACCAATGGCCATTTCGCTTATGCTTATACCGCTGCAGTCCTCACTAACGGACTCGGTCTCGTCCGAAACGTTATGCTCTTCGAAGGCCAAAAGGATTCTGTTACTTTAAAGCCTATTCTGGAAGATTTCCACCTTCATCATGATATCTCTCGTTATGAATATTTCACCGCCGATGCTGGCTTCGATAGCACCGAAAATTATCGATATTTGGTAGAAGAATGTAAGCTAAAACCAGTAATAAACCTTAATCCTCGCAATACCAAAGATTTGCCTAAACCTGATTCAGATTCAGAAGGTGTCCCTTTGTGTCCTAAAAATCCCGGTTTAAAGTTCAAATACGCTGGATTTTGTAAGTCTAGAAATCGGATTAAATGGGTATGTCCTTTGACTAAACGAGGAAAAAGCGGTTACATCTGCACTTGCCCTAACCCCTGCACTAATTCCAAAAGTGGCCGAATGGTATACACTTATCCCGAGGATAATTACCGTAGAAATACCCCTATTCCAAGAAATTCAAAGTTGTGGGAAAAATTTATTCGCAACGTATTGCTGTGGAACAGTCGGTCTCTAGATTAAAACTTCCATTAATGCTCGGCCGTCTTACTGTGACTGATTTTCGAAGGGTTTATTGTGAGCTTGTGTTAGCTGCAATTGCTCAGAATGTAGTGGCTTTAGTCGCATTAAGAGCGAAAAAACATGACAAGGTAAGGTCACTTCGGTGGCTTGTTGCTTAAAGTTGCAATCAAGCTTAGGGGGTGTCTTTTGCTTTTTATAAATGAGCTTTAAAACTAGAACAAAATATATTCCATAATCTGTCAAATTTGTGACCCGGACAGGTAGAGGGACTTTTTTAGTTTTTTATGGTAGCTTAGTTTTGCAAGCGCCTACATATTTTTTGTTATATTGTAAGAAAAGTGGCGAGCCTCTTCCATCCTCGGATTGTCATAGAAAGTAAAGATTAAACTCATCAGGAATGAAAAATGGCTCAAATAAATATTAGCACCGATTCTAAAAACTTGCAGCATATTTTTATAAAATCACATTAAAAAAGCCACCCAAAAGTGACTAAATTTAAAAATAGGTCTTTTTAGACAGGGATAATTTAATTTTCATAAATCTCTGCTTTCTTTCATTTATTAGGATAACTTTTAAAAGCAGTACTTTTGCTCTATCGTCAGCTTGATAGTTGTTCTATTTTTTTTGCACGATAATAGTTTCTGTATTACCATTCTCAGAAACTATAGCACCCAGTGCTTTAAAAATGCCTCCTAAAAGAACTAAAGTCTTACTATTGACAATTTTACGTCAATTTTAAGTTCAATTCCATTAATTATAACTTTTGGAGTAAGCTATTGTTGGCATATAAAAACACGAAAGAATAAAAAACATTATTCTCGATGAAACCGTATATTTTAACGCGATACTTCTTTTTTATCTATCCTTCCTCTTAAACGTTAACTGCAATGTCAAATTAAGGCCTTAAATTCATGTGCCTGCTGGCCTAAAACCATTGAAACTAAATGTTTTTCGGAAAAAAGGAGGATTCCCTCCCCTTGGTGTCATATGGTGTCATAGGTAGTAGTTGCCAAAAACAATCACCATCAACCAAAAGGAGGGAACCCATAATCAATGTTTCTACAACCACTACCCTTTTTCCTCTTTGCTTCCTTATTAAATTTCTTGCTGAAAATCTCTCTGTTCGCTGCTAAGCATTTTAAAGTCGATATCGAACCCCCAGCTGACCTCCAACCTTTAAGTTGCAAAATCTTATTTCCTTTAAAGGACCCTTTGCCTATCGTCGAGAAAAAAGATTACAGGAAAATCCTCGCTAAAGCTGAAGCACAGGGTAAGCCCATTTCTCCTGTTAGACGTATTAACCTGCTTAGTGTAGATGTCGATAAGTGCACGGTTTGTGGCGCTCCTGCCAATTACCTCTATAGCTTCGGTAAAGATCCTGAAGGCTTTCAAAAGCTTCAGTGTAAGTGTGTAAACACCAGTGGGCTTACTAGGCCTGTACCTAAAAAGTTTCACCCTACTTATCGCTGCTCCTTCTGCGAGCTATGTCCTCAGCAAGGATAAGACTAGAAAGAATTTTACTGTTTTAAAGTGCCGCAATGATAATTGTCCTAAGTGGCTTAACCTCTACCTTTGTCGAGAGACTTTGCCGTCTCGCCCGCAGTGGACTTTCACCATAGTTTTCGCCTATTCCGGGGGCATAAGAAGGCGAAAAACCCGCTTTAAAAGCAGGCTTAATTGCTCCAACATATTCTGGGATGCTCAATCTTTTAAGGCTTACTTTTGGAAGGCTATGACAATTTTAACCGATTCCTATATCCAGCCAACTTCCCGGGCCAGAGTCCTTGCCGACGCCAAGGCTTCATAAAGATAAGGCATATATCTTGGCCTTAGTTCCTGCATTAAAACTCCGTCATAGGTATCAAGCATGGCAAAAATTTCTTTAAAAGGAATCATCCCCCACCCTATTGGCATGTGGCAGTCTCCCCTGCCCGTAGCAACTAGCTCCGGCTGTTTTTTCTCGTAAGAAGCATTGGGCTTACCGAAATTGTCATGGACGTGAAGGTGCTTTATGTAAGGTTTTGCCAGCTTTATCCCTTCCAGCAGGTCAAAATTATAGGTTCTTGCAGCCAGAAACGCATGGCCCAGGTCGAGGGTAATGCCTACATTTTTCCGGTTTATGGCTCTTACTTGCTCTACCAAAAGGTCCAGTCTTTCTCCATAACAATAAAACCCGCCATCGAGATACGGGCGGGCGTTTTCCATACAAATAATCACCCCCCGCTCTCCGGCAAAATCGGCCATTTCACGAAGCAATTCTACCTCTGCTCGTTTCATTAATTCCTGCTGTTCATACTCAATAACATGCCTTCTGTGGGGCAACAAGAACTCTTCCTCGGCTATATACCTCCCGCAGTGGTAGACCAGAATTTCAGCCCCGATGGCATGAGCGAATTCTATACTTGACTTAAACAACTCCCTGTGCAGTTTTTCTTCATCAAAATTCATAAGGTTTAGTGGATTGGGGGCATGGACCGTATAGCGGAAGGGAAACCTTTTAAGAAGACTTTGTATTTTTTTCACTTGTTCTGGAACCAACCGACCGTTAAGGACAGCTCCTACCCCGTGCACCGGCATCTCCACATAATCGAACCCGACCCGTTGGAAATACTCCAAGTCATGCCCTAACACTTCTAAATTTCCGTCCAAACGGCCGGCGTCTGCATTTATTCCAAACCCCTTAACGGCCATGTATAGAATACTCCTTTCTGTAGTCGACTTTATAAACTGTATGGCCTTCCACTATAGTAGATACAACAACGGGAACATTATCGCTGAAATCCACTACGATGATATCCGCCTTTTTTCCGACCTCAATAGATCCCAGCTCTCCGTCAAGCCCAACCGCCCTGGCAGGATTGAGAGAAGCCATATTTACAGCTTCGGGAAGGGGAACTCCCTCCGACACCAGCTTGAAAATGGCATGAACGAGAGCCGCAGGGTAATAGTCGGAGCAAAGTATGTGAGCGCTTTTTTCTTTTATCGCGTCTAGGGCCCGCAGATTCCCAGTTAGAGAGCCACCCCTTAGGACGTTCGGCGCACCCACGCAGACCCTCATGCCTGCCTCACAGGCAGTTCTGGCGGCCTCCATGTTGACTGGAAATTCGCTGATGGTAGCCCCCAGCATTTTCATAACTTTCACCTTTTGTGAAGAATCATCATCGTGGGAAGCCAATACGATCCCGCAGGACAAGGCTTCAGTTGACAGATACGTCAAAGCTTGCATGATATCCCTATCCATGGCCATCCTTGTATCTATAAGCTTTTGTATTTTCTCACGGCTCAAGCCATATTTGTCCGCAAGATACCTTTCATAATCCTCTCTAAATTTGAACTGGCCTTGTCCGAGAGTGTGGTCCATGAACGAGAGCATATCCACCATTTTATTTTTTATCAGAGATACCACCGTGTCGACAGCATGGATATTGGTTATCTCAAACCGGAGATGGATCCTGTTGCGTATTAGGGAACGGTTGCCGGCGTTTTTTCGGATCTGCCCCACCACCTTTTCAGCCATGGATACGGACCTAAGGCCGAATTCATCCTCGGAAAACGATATAGAATGGAAAATGGTGGTTATACCGTTCCCCGCAAGCTTTTTCTCCAGCTCTCTAAAGGATAAGTCGACGGGAAAGAGTGCATTCGGCCTCGGCTCTATTTCTTTTTCTATCGCATCGCTGTGAAGGTCGATAAGTCCCGGCAGGACGAACCGCCCTGCAGCATCTATTACCTCTGCGTCATCATGGATGCCGGCGCAATCGGTTTTTATGTCCTTGATGATCCCCCTTTCGATATAGATGTGGCAATTGTCCAGTAATTCATCTGGCAGTACCGCCTGAGCGTTTGCAATTATAATCCGACTTCTCATAGACTGATCACTCCTGCTTTGCCATCGCTAGGTTCAGGCATTTTATAGGTCTTATCCACAACCCTGCTCATCGCCTCCAGGTCGTGGAAGATGCCTATGATGCTGATCCCTTCATTTTTTAACTCCAGCAAAAGATCCAGGACTAGTTTTTTAGTAGCGTAGTCCAGAGATGCAGTGGGCTCATCTAGAAGCAGGAGTCTAGGTTTTACTACTACCGCCCTGGCAATATTCAGGCGCTGTTGCTCTCCACCGCTGAAGGTCGAAGGAAATGCGTCCCATAGTTCTTTTGAAATACCAAGGCGGGTGAGGTACTCGCCTGCGATCCGCCGAGCTTCGTCTTCGGGCACTCCCTTTCTTAACAGCCCTTCTGCCACCACGTCTATCGCTGTAACGCGTGGAACGACCCTTAAAAACTGTGATACATACCCGATCTCATTTTTTCTGAGGACCAGGACCTGTTCATCGGAAGCCTTGGCTAGATTTATCACGCCGAGGCTCAAAGAGTTGTATATGATCTTACCCGATGTAGGAATGTAGGTGCGGTATATGCACTTTAGCACCGACGATTTTCCTGTGCCACTGGGGCCGACAAGGCCCAGGGCTTCCCCTTTTGCCAGGGAAAACGACACGTTGTTAAAACCCCTTATCACCTTTCCTTTCAATATATGCATGGTAAAATGCTTGCTTAACCCTTTTAATTCCAGGATATTCTGCATAAAAATCTCCCCCCTATAGAACGGAATTGACCAGCAATTGGGTGTAGGGATGCTGGGGGTCTTCCAGTATCTGATCGGTAAGCCCCATTTCCACAATTCTGCCGTTCTTAATTACGGCCGTACGGCTCGTCAGGAGACGTATGACCCCAATATCATGAGAAATCACCAGCATGGATATGCCCAGTTCCCGTTGGATATACTTTATAAGGTCCAGCACCCTGGCCTGCACCGAAACATCAAGACCAGTCGTAACCTCATCTAACAACAGGATGGGTGGATTGTTAGCAAGGGCCTTGGCTATCTGTACCCTCTGTTGCATGCCGCCACTGAAGTGCTTAGGAAGGTCATCCATCCTGGCTAGTGGCACTTCAGTCCTATCGAGCAGTTCTGCCGCCCTGCGGCGAACGCCGCCAATATGGTAATATCCTGCGTTAAGGAGCTTTTCGGCAATGTTTCCTCCACAGGTAAAATGCATGTTTAAGCCCTGCCTTGGATTTTGGTAGACCATCCCCATCAGGTGGTCACGGATATACCTTTTATTCTGGGAATTTTCCTCGAAGATATTTACTTTCCCCTCTTTGTAATAACGAAGGTAGGCCTCTCCCCAGGTGGGTTCCTGGTCAAAATACAGGCACTGAACGAGAGTACTCTTGCCCGATCCGCTCTCCCCCACAATGCCCAGGATCTCCCCGGCATAAAGGTCCAGGGAAACGTCTGCACACGCTACTATCGAACCGCAGCAGGGGCATATATTAGTATCGTAATCGGGGCCGGTCTTCTCGACGCAGTAAGGGCACGGGTCTCCGTAAATTTTTGTGACATTTCTCAGGCTCAGCACGACTTCCGGCTCTTTATTCATGGTGAATACCTCCTTATGCCTTCACTCTTTTGGCCGGCAACGCGCAGGTCGCAATAGTTTGTATCGGAGCACATGTAAACCTTTTGCCGGGTGACATCATCGAATACTTCAATCAAAAAGCTCTCGGTGCTGCCGCACCGGCTGCACTTTTTACCGGAAAAATCCTCGACATGAAACTTGTAGTCTTCGAACTCCAGGGGCAGCACTTTTGTATGGGGCGGTACGGCGTAGATCCTCTTTTCCCTGCCCGCGCCGAATAAAAATAGGGTTTTCGCCATGTTCAGCTTAGGCACGTCCCACCTGGGGATTGGCGACGGGTCCATGATGTATCTATCGTTTACCATAACAGGATACCTGGCGCCAATAGTCACGTCGCCCCACCGGACTATGTCCTCATAAAGATACACCCACATCCTGCCGTAATCCATCTCGGCGTGCATCCTGCGGGTGCTGGCTTCGCTGGCTTCTATCGTCCTCAGCGCTTCTGGGATTGGCACCTGAAAAACCAGTATCTGTTCTTCGGTCAGTTCTACCTCGGGAATTCGGTGCCTCGTCTGGATGATAGTAGCTTCACGCGTATTAAAGGTGGTTTTTATGCCGGTGGTCCTAACTATGAGCTTTCTCAAGTTTACTGCGTTGACGCTGCCATCACATCCCTGGTCGATTACTTTTACCACGTCATCGGGTCCCAGCAAAGAGAGCGTTATCTGCAAGCCCCCTGTTCCCCAGCCTCTTGCTATAGGCAGTTCCTGGGAACCGAATGGCACCTGGTAGCCCGGTATGGCCACGGCTTTTAAAATTTTGCGCCTTATCTCCCTCTTCGCCTGCTCGTTCAAAAAGGCGAAGTTGTACCTCTGTACTCCCCTCTGCCGTCTGTATTCATCTAACACCCCTGACCCTCCTTTCTTTTTTGGGAAGACCTCAACCTGTCCAGGTCGGACTGGAAGGTTATGTAGTGGGGAAGCTTGTAGTGGTTGGCAAATCCCGAAGATTCTATTCCATCGATGTGGTATAACACGAATTCCTGATCCTCAGCCGGAGCCTTCGGCTCCTCCGCCATCATGGTCCTGTCTAGGACTGCCATGCATATAGCTTTGAGCTCGTTATGTCCGAAGCAAAGGCCGTACCCTATCGTAAACTTCGGCATCCCCTTCTTATCCTTAAAACTTGCTATAACTTCGGCTTCGGTCACCAGTATCTCTCCTACATACAGTTCCCCATGACCACCGGGATGCGGTATTGTCAGTGGAACGTATCCCACCCTCAGTTCCCCGACGGTAGGGTGTATGTCCCCGTACCCCCGCATACTGCTGTAGGCTAGAGCCAGCAATCCGCCAGTCTCCCCCCGGGCCATAGCCTGCAGCCGCCCAGACCTCGGGCACGGAAATGTCATAGCTTCTTTCGTTATGTCGACCACTTCTGTTGAAGATTCCCGTCTTTCCTCTATGAGCCCTTCCTTTCTCAAAAGATCTACGACCTTTGGAAAGGAAGAAGGATCCCCGCCCAGGTCAAGGTCCAAATCTTTTAAAAAATCGCTCAAAAATTTATTAATAGATTCCGGGGTTTCATCTTCAAGGGTAAAGTCCAGTAATCGCTGGGTGTAATCCCGAGTAGGACCGAGAATCTGCCCTCCAGGTATATCCTTAAAGGCCGCTGAAATCCGCCTTATAATTCGCATATTTGAAGTATCTACCGGCAAGGAATAGTGGTTTCTCGGCACAGTCGACCGGTACGCCCTCAATATGAAGGACGCCTCGATGATATCCCCTTCCGCCTGTTTTATGGCGAGAGCCGCGTATTCTGGAGCATACAGGGAGCCTTCTCCCATAACCCTGTCCACTGCCAGCCGCAACTGGTCAATTATCTGCTTCACCTGAATTGGAGGCGATCCTCCCTTCAAGCGGTAATACTTTAACAGCTTTTCAGAGTTTTCAATTGCCTCAGTACCACCTCTAACCGCCACATAACCCATAACCTTAAACCCTCCTGGTAATTTTGATGCTTCTGGGCAGGCATAGTATCCTACCATCCAGGTCAAGAAGTATTGCATCAACCCCCTTGGGATATTCTTTGTTCTGCAACAAAAGCCACCCAAGGTTATATTCGTGCATACCAGAAATACATACCCATGTCTTCCCACATATACCGGGACCTTCCAGTTCAACCTCCTTTAATTCTTCGCCATCCTCTTCCAAGCGCTGCAATCCCAGCCGCCCAACGGTCATTACGACAGTAGCTCCCTTATCCGGAAACAAAAGCGTACCGGGATTTGTCCTGTACAAATCTTCCTGCCTTTTTCTGCCATCGCAAAAAACAAACTCTGCCGAACTTACATCCACCAGCCTTGCTCCTGTAGCATCTCTTATCCTTTGGCCAAGGGTTTCTTCTTTGTCCAGACATGCAAAACCTACTTCACTGTCCAAGAGGGTTCTGGCTATCAGAAAAGGAAAGTTATATTCTCCGTCTAAAAAGTGAATCTGTGGCAAACAATTTATCTTTCCCGGTCTCGCCATACTGTCCAGGATAATGCGAAATATTCTCTGGCTGTCGAAAACCGTGTTGAAGTTATCCTTGAGCGTGAGACTCACAGTTACCCCTCCATCACTTCAAATTTAACCTTTGTCCTGTTAACCAGCCTGAATTCTAAAAGCTTCTTTTTCTCCAGCTCTTCCCTTTGCTGATTAACGACCTGAACTATTTCATCCACCAGAGGATGAGCGGCATTTAATGCCGCATCGATAATAGCCACGGCCAGCGCTATTGTGGGCCGGTCTCCCAAGACATATCCCCATCCTCTGCATGAGTCTATTTCGACTTCACATTCGGTTATTAAAACCTCTCCCACATTGAAAACAATACCCTCTGCCGAATCCCTGGCTCGCATCATGACGAGGCTTGTGGAAGGGGGCTTAAGGATGTTCACATTAGAAGTGGCAAGAATTTTTTTGGCCAGCGTTTCCCATACTTCCTCATCGCCATCCGCGAGCACTCGGTATTTATCCTTTATATCCAAGAGATTCACCCCCTCTTACTGGTTAAAATCAATTGATACCTTGCAGAGGTCACCCCGATACTTTGATTCTGTATATTCTACCCTCCTATACTTTTCGTCCTTAACCACGCTGCTTATCTGCAAAAGTGGCGTCCCCGAAGAAATCTCCAGGTACAGGGCTTCTTTAGCTGTAGGGAATACGGCCTGCAGTACAGAGTTCATTCTTAGGGGCCGAACACCATAGACTCTTTCCATTATTTCATACAGGGAGAAAAATGGGGTTGTATGGTTTAAAAAATCCTCGAAGAATTTGGTCGGCAGCCAGGTAAAGCTATATGCCAGAGGTACGCCGTCGGCATAGCGGAGAATCTCCAGTTTATATACTTCTTCCCCTTCGGACAGTTCCAATGCATCTTTGACCTCCTTGGGGGGCAGGTGCCTTTCTTTTTTTAGCAATTTTGCCCCGGGAATAAGCCCCATTTCCCTTACCATATCGGAATATCGGCAGACGGGCGTCAGACAGTATCTAATGCAAAGAGGCTTTCCCGCCACAAAATAGCCCACCCCCTGCCTGGAATTGATTAGGCCCATCTGAACCAATCGGGACAAGGCTTTTCTCACCACATATCTACTGGCTTTAAAACGAGAGCAGAGCGATGCTTCTGAAGGCAGTCTTTCACCTTCACGATATTTTTCCTTAATTTCTTTTTGTAATATATCTGCGATTTTTAGGTCCAGGGGAATTTCTTTCATAAGATCCCCCTTTCCTGTTTATCCCTATCGGTTCAGGTTTACTCTGAAACTGACCCCGTGTCTGACAAATCCCAGCCGATCGTAAAATGTGTGGGCTCCTTCCCGCTTAATGTCACTTGAAAGTACCAGCTTGTAGCATCCCCGTTCTGCCGCAATCTCCATGGCTTTTAACATCATGCTCCTGCCTACGCCTTTCCGTCTATGGTCTTGATGGGTGATGACGCTTTCTACCACAGCGAAAGGGGTTCCTCTATGCCCCAAGTTGTCGAGAATATACAAAGTAAAAGTACCCACTATGGTATCGTCCCGTCCTTCTTCAACGGCCACAAATACCTTATAAAAGGAATAATTTTGCATCACTTTTAGTTTTTCTTTTATTTCTTCCGGCGAGAGAAATACTTCATCGTCTATTTCTCTAAGCAGTAAACTAAGCTGCTCCGCATCCTCTTCTCTTGCTTCCCTTATATACACCCTTAATCCCTCCTCAGGATCTGCAGTATTTTTTAAGGAAAGTCTCTACATCATGGAAATCTTCAAATCTTTCCTCCAGGATATCCCTGGGCCAGTCCCACCACTGCGTCTCCATAATTTTCTCGACCACCTCTCTTGGAAAACGCTCCTTTATTTTCCTGGCCGGTACTCCTGCTACAATCGCATAGGGTTCCACATCCTTCGTGACTACAGCGCCAGCGCCGACAACTGCTCCGGTACCTACCTTAACCCCAGGCAGCAAAATGGCGCCATGTCCTATCCACACGTCGTGCCCTATCACAACTCTGTGAGTTCGTCTCCAGTTAAAGAATTCTTCATCATCCACCTCTGCAAAACGGTATGAAATCCTTCGGTATGTTGCATGATGTTGTGTAACCCGCCACATAGGGTGGTTACCAGGATTTATGCATACATGTGAGGCGATAGAACAAAATTTTCCTATTTCTGAATAATTAATTTCCACATCTCCGGCAGTATAGCTGTAATCCCCTATGTTAGTTTCGAGCAGGCGGGTGTTGGGGCCCAGATAAAACCCACGCCCCTATATGACTGTTTACCACCTGGCACGTTTCATGGATAAAAGGTTCTTCAGACAATTTGTGCATCACAGGTACATTTTTATTAACAAAAGTCATCGCCTTTTGTCCTCCTTGACTAATCTATCTTCCACTAAAGATTCAGCACCTTTTTCTTTATATAATGATTTATCCTTTCTACGGAGGTAAGCATCGCAAATATCACCAGGATTATAAATATCGCCTCATTAAACTGGTACATGCGCATGGCCCTGGTAAGCAGCCAACCAATGCCCCCGGCTCCTACCATACCCATTACCGAAGAATACCGCAGATCTACGTCTAATCGAAGGAGTATCCATGACAATAAATAGGGCCACACGGCGGGTAATATTCCCCGTGCCACCACTTGGAACCAGCTGGCACCGGTAGCCTGCAATGCCTCGATAATGCCGCTATCCACTTCTTCTATCGAATCGCAAAAAACCTTGATCAGCATCCCGGTACCGTGCACCGCGAGAGCTAGGATACCAGGAAGTGGTCCGAGCCCTAGTGCTGCCACAAATACGAGTGCCCACACCATCGCCGGGATGGCACGCATCAGAGCAGCAAACCACCGAACAGCCAGCCTCAGCAGAGGAGAAGGGGAGATATTTGCCGCCCCTAGAAATGAGAGAAAGAAACCTATGACGCCTGCAATAAGCGTACCCATCCATGCGATATTGAAAGTTTCCACTGCCCCTACCAGCACATGGCTCCAGCCGGTGGTACTGGGCGGAAACATCGCTTTTAGAATCCGAAATAGCACGGCAGTACCGGTCAATAAGCGCCTATAGTCCAGTTTCAAATAGTTCAGGCCCCAGACAAAGGCCATACCCAGTACAGCGGCAATGAAGACTGACTGCCACCCTGTTTTGATTTTTTCACATAACTGTTTTATAACTATAAAAGGGTTCTCCGATACTTTTTCTTCTCTCAATATATGGACGGAACCCATATAAAATTTTTGCTTCTCCCTCCTGACCTCCGCGTTCATATAATACACCTCCTGATCCTGTCGGTAATGTAATCTATAACAATAAACAGCCCCACCATCTCTAGAATAGCCATAGTCACCACGTCAAAGCGGTATAATTTAAGCCCAGACTGGATGGCAAACCCCAGCCCGCCTCCACCCACCATACCGATAATAGCAGAACTTCTTATATTGGTATCAAACCCAAAAAGGGACCAACTGGTCAGACCTGGCAGAAATTGAGGCAAAACTCCCCGCCCCATTATCTGAATCCAGTTGGCCCCTGCCGCCTTCAGAGCATTCAGTTTATCCATATCAATCGCTTCCAGCACTTCCGCAAAGGAGCGGGTAAGCAGTCCTGTGCCGCTGATGAACAGGGCTATCGTCCCTGCCGTCACCCCGATGCCATAGGCGGGCACTACGAGCATTACCCATACCATATCCGGAATCGTCCTCAACCCCGTAGCAAAACCCCTGGTTACAATCTGCAACCAAGGATGTGGAGAAGTGGAAGCAGCGGCAAAAAAGGCCAGGACAAAAGAAACTGCTATAGATGCTATCACTGCTATATAGCTCATAATGATGGTGGAAAGAGTAGGTTCAACCACCTGCATTAAAATTTTTGGGTTTACGGAAAACATCTCGTATACGATAAACCTGTAAATCTCATATAATCCCGAAGCGATCGATGTAAGCGAAAAGCCGGTCGTTGTAGCCGACCAGAGGGTAATTGTCCCAGGAATGAGGATTGCCAGAATTCGCTGACTTGTTTTTTTTCTACAAAGGACCTCAAACTCCTTAAAATATTGCTCCAATCCCCTCACCTCACAATCTCATTTTTGTTGACCGTATATACTGCGTATAACCTCCCTGGTCAACTCATCGGGGGTACCGTCAAAGACCTTTTTGCCTTCCCTAATCCCTATAATGCGTGTGGCGTACCTTTTTGCGATTTCCACCTGATGAAGGTTGATCAGGCATGTGATGCCGTCTTCCCTGCAAATATTGTATATATATTCCATTATGTTTTCGGAAGTTATCGGGTCTAGGCTGGCAATTGGTTCATCGGCCAGAATTAGTTTGGGCTCTTGAGCGAGGGCGCGGGCTATACCTACCCGCTGCTGCTGTCCCCCGCTCAGCTCGTCCACGCGCTTCAAAGCCTTGTCCGCCAGACCCACCCGTGCCAGGATTTCCAGGGCAAAATCCCTATCTTTTCTGGAAAAGATGCCCAGGGCCCCCGCTAAACTGCCGGTGTATCCCAACCGCCCGTTTAATACGTTGTCTATCACCGTTACCCTTGGAATAAGGTTAAAATTTTGAAATATCATTCCTATTTCTCTTCTGTGCTGTCGCAGTTTCTGGCCGTTAGCCTTCATCATATCGTTTCCGTTGAAGTATATTTTTCCCTCTGAAGGTTCCACCAGCCGGTTAATGCATCTCATCAGAGTACTCTTTCCGGCACCGCTGGGGCCGATTACGGCTACAAACTCCCCTTCCTTTACCTGAAAATCTATCCCACGAAGGGCAAATGTCCCGTCTTTATACTTTTTTTTCAACCCTATGACTTCCAGTACGGCCTGCATAATTCCTGCCTCCGCTTATTTTTTAAGCAGTTCCTCCGGGGTAAGATTAAGAGCCTTGACAACCTTTCGGATAACATCGAACTTGCTGTCATCAGTCGGGTAATAACCGTTTATTCCCATTTCCTTAAAGAATTCTTCATTTTTAAAGTTCAGGAAAAACTCCCTTATCTTGTCCTTAAGGTCCTGGGGCAGGTCGCTGCGGTAGGCTACCGGATCCTTGGGTATGGGGTCGGATTTCTTAATAACCCTGATATCCGATTCCTTCAGGGCTCCGGACTTGATCATCTTCTCTAGTGTGGAACTAGAAATCCCTGCTCCATCCGCATCGCCTCTGGCAACTGCCAGGATTGAGGCATCATGGCCGCCGGAGAACGACACGCTGGAAAAGAGGGCGTCAACCTCTGCAGCACTCGACACGCCGAAATGTTCTGCCAGCATCGCATGGGGGATCAGATTGCCGGATGTAGATGCTGGGTCGACAAACAGAAATTTTTTCCCCTTCAGGTCATCCAAGGTATTGATATTCGACTTTGCAGGCACTATTATCAGACTGTAGTAAAAGGCTTCCTCAGGGCTTTTCGCCGGCGTGGCAAAGGCTTCTGCCCCGCTCCTCTCGTGGGCGATCACATAGGAAAAGGGACCGAATTCCGCCACATCGAGTTTTTTGGTCCGCATGGCTTCTATCATCGACGTATAGTCGGTACCCATGTACATCTCTACTTTTATCCCCAGATACTCGCTCAGGGCATCCACCACCGGCTTATACGTCCTGGCAATTGTTTCTTGACTCTCGTAAGGCACTACGCCATAGCGCAATACCTCGGGCCAGCCCTCAGGCACAGAAGCTGACTTGTTTGCATTACCTCCTCCACCGCTACACCCTGCCAGTACTGCTAAAGCCAATACCGCCAGCAATACCGGCAGAAAAATCTTCAGCTGTTCTTTTTTGACTAACATTTTAACCACCTCCGCAAATTGTTTCGTTCTTTACCTATTTAGCATAACTTGTCGACATGATGTAGAGATTAAAATTATGTTAATATTAAGTTAAATCTAGCAGTCCAATCGAGTAGGAGGGGGCGACTAACCCCCGTCCCTTTAATTCTCGGTATCTCGCGCATACTCACTTCCACTGCTTCCAAAGGATCATCCGTAACCTCCAGCATATCCAGCCTTCCAAATCCTTGAATACGTTGGGTATTTCGACCAGGACAAAGTATCCCATCCCCCTCCAAGATAAGTGTTGAGGCGTCCTATTCGTTCGGCTATGCTTACTGATTTGTTATTGGCTGTTTCTGCCATATTTTCGTCTTTACTTGTTCAATGGTTTTTGGTGCTATTTGGATGAGAACTTGCCCATTCTTCGCTTTATGCATGCTGAATCCTAGAAATTTAAACTTCCACGGTCGGTCCACAGCGCTCTTTTGTTCGTTTATCTTGAGCTTCAACCGTTCCTACAAGTATTTCTTTATGATACGATTTATATAACTCTTTCTCCGGCCCGTTTGTTCCTTACATAGATGTTGCAGTCATCGGCGTAACGGACAAATTTATGCTCCCTCTTTTCCAGTTCTTTGTCCTGCTCATTTAGTAGTGATGTTGCTAGAAGTGAACTTAGCGGTTCTCCCAGAGGTGTCCCTTCTATTGTTTCCATCACTACTCCGTTTATCATAACTCCTGCCTGTAGGTACCGGCAAAGAAGGGTCAAAACCTACTTATCTTTTACTTTCTGGGCTACTTTTGCCATGAGTATGTAGTGGTTTACTAGGCCAAAGAATTTTTCTATGTCAAGGTCGACTACCCATTCATATCTTTCTTGTACGTATCGTCTTGCTTCCCTTACTGCATCGCGGGCTTTTTTTCCGGGCTAAAATCCGTAACTGTACTCCTAAAATCCCGCGTCAAATATTGGTTTTAATGCTTGCAGGCGGGAAACCACCGTAGGTGTGTGCTATTGGATGAGGCGTTCCATTATGGTGAGGATTCCTAATAATCTCTTGCCTCCCACGGGTTTCGGAATTTCGACCCAGCACACGGGCTTAGGCTTGTAGATCCTCGCAAGGAGTCGTCCCCAGATACGCGGCCATTCGGCACTAATTTGGTCCCGAAGCCGTTCGATCGGATGTCGTCTATGCCTGGCACACAAGAAGGGGAAAAGCCCGCATATCATAAAGAATTACATAGCAAACCTCTCTCCACTTCAAAATTGGTTAGAGGAATCTACTGGGTGACAATTAACTCCAGATAAAATAACCAAAATAGAAGTCAAAAGTTACAGTGCATATCAGATGAATGTAAAGCAGTTAAAACAGTCCTCTGTAAAAAGAAAGCTCTTGGCCATAAGTAAATTCCTCGACTGGGCCGTTAAGCAGGATATAATATCCAGGAACCCGGCCAAAGAAGTAGAAGCACCGGCATCAGTTATGTTGCCTCCGAGAATTTTGTCAGAAAAGGATTTTTTTCGTTTACGTAGAACTTTTTATAAAGGAAACAACGAAATAGACATAGCGATATTTGAAGTGCTCGCAAACACGGTATAAGAGTATTGGAACTGTGTTCGCTGAAAGCTTTCGGTCGTCCTAATTTCCGAACGAAAGGGTAAACTCATCGTGAGGTGCGGCAACGGCAAAGTATCTCAAAGTGCAATTGAACAGTAATGCGAGAAAAGCCCTCAATGAATACCTCAAATCAAGAATGGATGAAAATGACGAACGTTTATCCCTCGGCGAAAGAAGACCACTGACACCCTTGGGTGTCTTCAGGATAAAAAAAGTATGGCCGGGGATGCCGGAGTAGAAGTATCTCCGCACCAGTGAGGCACATTTTTGCAAGGTGATTGCTGAATTCAGGAACCAACATCATGACAGTCCAGCAGATCCTCTTTATTTCGAAATCGGCAAAGGATGAGCATCTGGCGGAGCAGTTGGAAGACATTCTTCTGGCTAGTGTCGAGGCAAGCGGCGGCGCAAGGAATATCTCAGGATTTTATGGGATATCCGATGAACTGGCGAATCTACTTCGGAATTGGCTTGCCGAAGAGAAAATTGTATTGGATTGCTAACTTTTATTTCCACATACTCTATTTTAAGACTGATGCAACAATACTTCATTCTACCCCTGAAGGAGATAAGTCCATGGAAACAAGACTAAATACCGAAACAAAATTACCTCCCAGCTATAAAACTGTATATATCCCCGTTATTTACAAATTTTTTATCGCACAGTCAATTGCATTTACCTGGATGATATTTTCAATTAGAATATCTATACCCTGACTGAAAGATTTAAGCAGTGTTGTTGGGCTACCTTTGGCTGTATTTATAATAGCTTTTATAGCGTATATTCCTGGATATCTCGTAGCTTTTGTTGCAGTCAGCCTGCTTTTGGATAGACAGCCTCCATTCAAGGAGAAGAACCCTGATTTGCATGTGACAATTCTAATAGCAGCAAGGAATGAAGCAGCGAAAATTAGAAATACTCTGAAATATATAGCAAATCAGGATTACAATGGGAAAATCGACGTAATTATCGTAGATAATAATTCTACTGACGGAACGTTAGAGGCTGCCCAAAAAGCAGCAATTGAGTACGGATTAAACTGTACATTCCTGTTCGAGCCTAAAGCTGGGAAAAGCTATGCTCTGAATACTGGCCTAAAAGCTATAAAAACTGAATATTTTATGACTTTGGATGCTGATACACTACTACATAAAAAAGCTGTGAATAATATAGTGGCAAGAATATTAAGTTCGCCTCCAGATGTCTGCGCTGTAGCAGGACACGTACTTGCGAGAAATAGCAGAGACAACATACTGACTAGGACACAGGAATGGGACTACTTTTTGGGTATAGCTTCTCTGAAAAGAATGCAAGGGCTATATCAGGGAACTCTTGTTGCACAAGGGGCCTTTAGTCTATACAAGACAGATGTGGTAAGAGAAATAGGCGGTTGGGATGATGTGATAGGTGAGGACATTGTGTTGACATGGAAATTTTTTGAAAAAGGATATAGGGTCTTCTTTGAACCCTTAGCTATAGCTTTTACAGAAGTTCCAAATAGATTTAAACACTTTGCGAGGCAAAGGAGTCGATGGGCAAGGGGGATGTTTGAAGGTTTAAAAAAAGCGGGGCCGTGGAAACAGGAGAGGTTTTTGGCCATCTTTTTGCTGGGAATAGATATTTTGATACCATTAATAGATCTAGCGTTCACTATATTTTGGATACCAGGACTTGTATTGGCGTTCTTTGGGAAATATTACATTGTAGGTCCATATACACTGTTAGTTTTACCTTTGAATGTATTAGTGACTGTAATTATGTATTCTTTTCAAAAAAATATTTTCGATTCACTAGGACTGCGAGTTCGCCGAAATAGAATTGGGTATACATTTTATTTGCTTTTTTGTCAGATTATTCATTCACCTATATCCGTTTTGGGTTATATTCAAGAAATTTTTAAATTGGAGAGAGTATGGAAATGAATTTATAAGAAGCTTTTAAAAAGGGAACCAGTAATGGCCGATAGCCTCTAAGTAGAATTTACGTCATCAGGCTACCGAGTCTTTCCAATGTCTGCAAAAGCTTATTCATCCCTTTATGGTTATTGTCTAGATGCATCCCAAGAACTATATCACCGGAGTTGTTTACGATATCTTAATTAATATATAAAAAAGCCCCGGGTTTTTATCAGAATTTCCCGAGGCTTAATTTATGTCTAACTGTAACTCAATTTCTCTGCAATTTTTTTGTTTAATTCCTCTGCCAACATTTTTATCTTTTCTATATCTTCCTGGGCTGCGTTTTCAATGTGAACACCAGCACTCACCACAACAGTTTGATTCGTCTTTTTGCAAAGGTCCTCGGCTACAGGCACTGCTATATAATCATCTTTATGCCCCAAGAGATTAAAAACTGATGTCGTACAACTTATATTGCCATCTCCTTTCAAACTCAACCTTGGTTGGCTAATGGCAACTGTACCTATATGTGGTTTTTCGCCACCACCTATATATACATTTATTCCGCAGCCACTAACAGTAACTACAGCATATATTGTGTATTTGTCTTGTCCTACTTTTATGAAAAAGGTATTATTTGCACTCACATTTTTATCCCCCTGATTTTAATGGTGGAATCGGAGGAATGCAAAGCATTTTTTCAAAAGATTCTTCCGTCAGCTTAAATCTAGGATCAAACTTTTCGGGATCTGTTATTTCCTCGTCCTCAGTAGAACGCCATGTATAAAAACATTTTTCGCATATAAATACAGACCATTCCTCACCGACAGGAGAATCAACCACCTTATAGGCTGAATCCCGGTCACACCTAGGACAAATCAATCTTTTACCCCCTTCCTTTAATCTTGTTCTGAAGCTCCCTCAAGACCTTTTCCCACCAGTCCGTCTTTGGAGGAGCTTCAATCAATTCCACTTCTCTACTTACCACATCGGGTGGGACGGGTGTTGTGGCATCAATAATTAGCTTGGTATGCATTCCCGGAGGTTCTGATGAAGGATCTAATGGCATGCCTGGTGCTGCAGGAATAAGTACCACGTCTTTGTCAGGTCTTACTCGAGTAGTGAGAGCCCACATAACTTGTTCTAAGTTAAATGGATCGACGAAATCGTCGACAACTATAATAATTTTCGAATAAGGCATACCATGTGGGGTAGACAGCAGACGCATAGCGACAGCCTTGCCGTATCCGCCAAATCTGCAGCCTGTCGAAATTATAACCCCTATGCCATGGGTGTACATAGCGTTTACTGCCACTACTTCAGGCATGGAAGCTTTTATCTGTTTATACAAAGGAATGCTCGTATTAAACGCTTGTAAATAGTCAATTTCGGTCCACGGGAGCCCAAGATATAGATTTTCGAATATCGGATCAACCCTGTGGGTTACGGTATGTATTTTTATTTCCGCGTGCAACCTCACTCCCGAATAGCTGCCGGGAAATTCTCCAAATGGCCCTTCAGGGGTCCTCCGCCTTGGAAGAATTTCCCCTTCTAAAATATATTCCGAACCGGCCGGAACGTCCAAATTAGACGTCTCGGCCTTCACCACTTCGAAGGGTTCACCGCGCAGGGCTCCGGCTAACTCATATTCTGATTCCTCGTAGCCCAAAGGTGTACTCGCGACAAAACTCAAGACCGGGTCGTTGCCTATTGCAATGGCAACAGGTAACGGCTGATTGCGCTCTTCCGCCTTGCGCAAATGTATGCTTATATCGTGGAATGGTAATGCTTGGATGCCCAGGAGATCTTTTCCCTTAACCTGCAACCTATATATCCCCACGTTTTGTTTTTTAAAATTATCCGGATCTTCCGGGTCCCTACTTATTACGGATGCTTTTGATAGATAAAATCCGCCGTCATGTCTGTTAATACGAAATAGAGGAAGTAACTCAAAAAGATTAATATCTTTTGTTATTTTAACTTCTTTTACCGGAGCGTTACTCACATACCGAACGGGAACCGGGAAATTATCCCACCTACGGCTCAACTCCAAAAATTGTTCTTTTATAGGTGTATCCTTTGGCATATCGAACATTAATGCATGGTTTGCCCAGGAACCGTGGACGTTAAGTACAACTTTTTGGCTATATCCCCTGACTTTTTCTACCAAAACTGCGGGCCCATTTTCCATATTGGACGCTGCCCTGCCTATCGCTCCCAGATCGGGTTCAGGCATTACTGGCTCTTTAATCCTTATTAGCTGGCCTTCTTCCTCCAGCTTATTTAGAAACTCTCTTAAATCGGCATAAGGCATTAATTTTCACCTCAATTTTCCGTAATTATGCGGACATCGAGGACAGCCAGGCCACGCTCGAATACGGCCACAGGATTGAGATCCATTTCTTTAATTTCCGGATTAGATACAGCAATTTCCCCAATCTTTACAAGCAAGTCAGCTAACGCATCAATGTCTTTATCTTGGCTGCCTCTCGCGCCGCGCAAGATAGTGTAAGCCTTTGTTTCAGCAATCATCTTCAATGCTTCATCGCGATCAAATGGCGCAACTCGGAAGCTCACATCCTTGAATACCTCTACGAATACACCACCAAGGCCAAACATAACCACGGGTCCAAATTGCGGATCTCGCAGCATTCCCACTATAACTTCCGTACCGCCTTTCATGAATGGAGTAACGATTACTCCTTTTATTTCAGCATCGGGGGCTTTTCGTTTAACCGTAGAAATTATCTCAGCGTAAGCTTGCCTTACTTCTTCAGGAGAATAAAGATTAAGTTTAACTCCACCATAATCGCTTTTATGGATAATTTGGGGTGAAACGACCTTTAGAACAACGGGATAACCTATAGCATCCGCACCTGCAACGGCATCTTCCTCGGTTTTGGCAAAATAGAACGGCTGCATCCTTATTCCGAAATCTTCTAAGACTTGAACGGCTTCCGGTTCTAGTAAATTCCTTCCTTCTCTAGCAGCTTCCTTTACTATATTGTGGCTAAATATTTTATCCGGCACTAATGTCAGCACTTTGCTTCCTTTATAATTTAATCTCGAAGCAGCTTTAATTAGATTAATCATCGCTCTGGCTGCCCTATCGGGAGTATCGAAGGTTGGTATGCCGCTTTCTTCTAAATACTTTCGCGCATCTTCCATAACCTGACCGGTCATGAAACATACCATTACGGGTTTTTCATGATTCCGTGCAACTTCTACTATGGCCTTAGCTACGTTTTCGGCAGGCAAAAAAGTCGGAGGTAGGCCGATCAAAATAACCGCATCTACATTCGGATCTTTAAGCAGCAATCTAAGCGACTCCGCAAATTCCTTTTCCATAGCAGCAGCGGTCATATCAACATAACCATTGGGTTTGCAGATCATGGCCATGGGCGGCAGAACTTTAGCCAGCGCTTCTTGAGTTTCTTGAGTCACCGGGGCAAGTTGTACAGCCGGGTCACTTCCTAATTCATCCATAGCAATTATACCTAAACCCCCTGCTTCGGTAAGCACACTTATGCGATTTCCTTTTGGATAGGGAGCCAGTACCAAGGCCTTTGCGCTATCAACCAATTCTTCAATGGTATTAACCCTTATTATCCCGCTTTGAGCAAAAGCCGCACTATAAATTCTATCCGAACCGGCTAGAGTTCCCGTATGCGATAATGTAGCCGAAGATCCGACTTCCGTACGACCTACCTTAAGCACCAGCAACGGCTTTTGCCTTGTTATGCGGTCGGCCAACTTCATCAATTCCCTGCCGTCACGAACTCCTTCCATATATCCGGCTATTACTTTTACCGATGGGTCACTTGCATAATACTCTAGAACCTCCAGATTCGTTACGTCACACATATTCCCAACATGGACCCATTTACTAAAACCTAAGGGTTGTGGTTGTGATGAAGCGAAAAGCAAAAGTGAACCTCCCGTTGCGCCGCTCTGAGTAAAATATCCTATACTTCCCGGTATCATTTTGAGGCCGGGCGCAAAACTGGTACTTATGCGGTTGCCGGTATTTATGATCCCATTGCAATTAGGCCCTACTATCCGTATGCCTGCAGCCTTAGCTATTTCAACAACCTGTTTTTCTAACTCGATTCTTTCCGGGATACCCGTTTCGGCGAAGCCAGCCGATACTATAATTGCAGCCTTTACATCGCCCCTTTCGGCCGCTTGCTTCATGACATCCGGCACGCCCGGCGCTGGAATAGATATAACTACCATTTCGACCCTATCGGGTATGTCTTTTAGACTTTTATAACATTTTAAACCAAAAACTTCATTTTCGCTAGTATTTACCGCAAAAATTTTTCCTTGAAATTTTTCCTCCACCAGAGTCTTTAAAATCTGATGACCTGCCTTGCCCGGATTATTGGAGGCACCCACTATGGCCACGGATTTTGGCCAAAATAAATGTTCCAAAGAATTAACCCCCATCACGTCTTCATCCTTTCTAATAGTTCCTGATAATCTTTATTTACGTTCTGTTGTATTAAATCAATCTCTTCTTGTGTAAGGTGTGCAAAACGGCGTTGCATGGATAAATACTCGGAGACGGGGCGCGGTTTATCCACCTTTACCGTTATTTCAACACGGCCATCTACAATTTCCACTAATGGCCAGCTTCTGGTCTGAACTGCTAACCTGGCCAATTCTATTGTCCTTGACGGATCGAAGCCCCATCCCGTAGGACACGGCGTCTGCAGGTGGATATAAGCCGGACCTTTAGCTTCTTTAGCTTTAGCTATCTTTTTGCGCAAATCGTCTATATATCCAACGGATGCGCTTGCTACGTAAGGTATGCGGTGTGCAGCAGCTATCTTTAACATATCCTTGCGCCAAACCGGCTTTTTGCCGGGAGTTGTAGTAGTCCATGCCATTAAAGGCGTGGAACCACTAGCCTGAATTCCAGTATTCATATATGCTTCATTATCATAGCAAACATAAAGTATTCTATCTCCTCTTTCGAAAACTCCAGAAAGCGCCTGTAAGCCTATATCTACCGTAGCTCCATCTCCTGCAAGGGCAAGTACAGTTACGTCTTCAATCCCCTTCATTTCTAACCCGGCTCGAATTCCGGCAGCTATAGCAGCCGTATTTTCCAAATTACCTTGAATTCCCGCAATTTTTACCGCGGTTTCCTTGCCGAATCCGGAAAATAGAGCAGCACATCCTGGCGGAATAACTATTATAGTTCTCGGCCCTAAAACCGAGAGAATGTGCCGCACCGCAAGTTCCAAACCGCAACCATGGCATGTACTTATACCGTGGGAAACAAGACCCTTTGCCTGGGTCATCATTTCATACATTTACTTTCACCTCCCGAATTTTCATGGCATCTTCGCGAACGTCAATCCACTTGCTTCCTCGGTGCATTTCAATTTTGCCTTCCTTTATGTCTATTAAGTTACGGAAAGCCTTTTCTATTACGTGGGGAGCAAGGTCCCTCCCTCCAAGACCTCCTACATATCCTGCAACTTTAGGCATTACTTTAATGCCGCTCAAAGCCCTGCTCACCTCAATCCATACCGGTCCACCCTCCGCTCCCAATCCGGCAGACCTATCCATTACTCCAAAGACCGGCACATGCTTTAAGGCATTTCTTATTTGCTCGGCAGGGAACGGGCGAAATACGACAATTTTTAGCACCCCAACTTTGTAACCTTTGGCGCGCAATTCATTTACTACATATTTTGCCGTCCCGGACATGGAGCCGAGGGTTACCAAAACCACATCTGCATCGTCGCACTTATAAGTTTCTATGAAGGAATAACGCCTTCCAAAAAGTCTGAAAAACTCTTCCTGAACTTCTGTAATGACTTTGAAAGCTTCTTCGAAGGCTACTTTATGCTGGTACCTCATCTCGGTATAATCGCTCGGAGGGGTCAAATCGTTGACAAACATAGGATCATCAGGATCTAGATAAAGATTAGCCGGATTGTAAGGTGGTAAGAAAGAATCCACGGTTTCCTGTTCAGGAACAAGCACCACAGCAGGCGTATGAGAAACGAAAAAGCCATCCATGCATACCATTGCCGGTAGCAAAACTCGAGGATCTTCCGCCACCCTATACGCTATCAGAAGGTAGTCCAACACTTCCTGAGGATCTTCCGCATAAAACTGAAGCCATCCGGAATCTCTTTCTGCCATGGAGTCTTGATGGTCGCACCATAAACTCCATGGACTTGCTAAGGAACGATTAACCACCGCCATTACTATCGGCAATCTACATCCCGATGCGACTCCCAGGACTTCGTGCATCAGAGCCAGCCCCACGGAAGAAGTGGCCGTACATGCTCGGACGCCGGTTAACTGCGCTCCAATTGCTACAGACATCGCGGTATGTTCCGATTCTACCCGCACGTATTTAGCTTTTAAACTTCCTTCAGCAACAAAGTCGGCCAATTTTTCTGCAATCGGGCTCTGGGGAGTAATCGGATATGCTGAAATTACCTGAACTCGGGCCAAGCGCATTGCCTCAGCAGCCGCAGCATTTCCATCTAAAAGTTTCCTCGTAGCCATTTACTTAACACCCCTTTCCGGAACCATTTCTATGCATTTTCGCGGGCACACGTTGGCGCAAATACCGCACCCTTTGCAATATTCAAAATCTATAATTACCTCTTTTTCCCTATTCCCCCTATCCACTTCAATAACATCCAGCGGACAATGTTTGGCGCACGTCCCGCATCTTGTGCATTTTTCTTGCTGAATTACCGGACGCAATATCCTCCAAGAGCCAGTTTTGGTGCTTGCAAATATCGTAGCAACCGGACCGTATAAATACTTCACCTTAGGAAAACTTTCTGACGGCCTCATAGCATCTTTTTGCTGCTTCAACATTTCTCTCACCAGCCTTTCCTTTAAAAGTTTCTTCGAGTGCTGCACACACCGCGTCTATACTAACAACGCCGGTCGCGGCGAAAGCACCTAACATCGCAGAATTCGGTATATCTATACCCAGAACTTCAAGTGCAATTTTTGTAGCATCTACATAATACACTGAGCCAAACTTATTTATAAAAGGCAATTCCGGATTCAGTTGGTTGGCATTTACCACAAAACACGTATTGGCATGTGCACCTTCAGTAACATCCACACCCTTTTCCAATACAGCAAGGTCAAATACCATTACATAATCAGGTTTGTATACAAAGGATTTGACCAATATCGGTTCTTCCCCTAAAATTACATCGGCGTAAACGGGCGCACCCCTACGTTCATGACCGTAAGCAGGCACCGTTTGAGCGTATTTGTTCTCATAGATTGCCACTGCGGTTGCTAACAACTTTCCAGCAGTGACTACGCCCTGCCCTCCCAAACCGTAAAGTTTTAACTGTATCATCTTTTGCCCTCCTTTGTTCCGTATAGTTGAATCTAGATTTTTATTTCTTAAGAAAACTTTTTTTCTTTCACAATTAAGATTTGCAAACATTCTTATTACTGCAAAATGTTACCATAAATTTCTGATCCTCTCATCATAAGTTTGTTCCTGAATCTTCACAAGGTAATATAAAGTTTCGACGGTTGGAACCGCCATCCCTAATCTTTTTGCATCATTGACCACCGCACCGTTAAGACTATCAATTTCGGTTGGTCGTTTCGCCAGTACATCTTGAAGCATAGAACCCAAATGATGCTTATGATTCACAATAGCATTTTCTACAGAATCCATTATCTCATCTACCGTAATATCGATCCCTTTTTTATTAGCTACGGATACCACTTCTTCTATTGCTTTTCTAACTAACAACCTACCCTCGTTTGTGCTTCCAATTCCCCCATTAGTAAGATAAGTAACACATCCTATTGAATTTAAAGCTACATTAAACGCCAGTTTTTTCCATATATCTTTGTATATTGTCAGAGAGATTTCACAGGGCAATCCCGACGAATTAAATATACTGTATATTGTATCTAACATATAATTCATTTTTCCATCCGCCGACATTATCTTTGTTATACCACTTCCAAACGACCTTACATGACCCGGAGCAATGAATTCACTGGGATGAGTGGTAATACCAACGATTATCTTTGATAAATCGAAGAACTCGTTAATTTTTTCTACATTCCCCAATCCATTTTGTAAGGTTAGCACATACGTATCACCATTTATCAAATGCCTTATTGATTCTAAAGCGGACTTCGTATGATAAGTCTTCGTAAACAATATAATAAGATCGGCTTTCCGTTCGATCTCGGAGGCGAACCTTGCCGGAATATTTATCAGATAACTTCCTCCATCGGTTTCCAATAGCAGCCCCCTTTGGTTGATCGCATCAATGTGGTCTTTCGAAACATCAATTAAAGTAACGTCGCAACCGTTTAATTTTAACCTTCCTCCATAAAAACTTCCCATAGCTCCCGCGCCAACTATGTAAATCTTCATTATCGATCCTCCTAAGAAGATATTTTTTACAACATAAACATTACCGATTGAGGTATATAAGTTATTATCAGCAAAGCAACTACCATTGCTACAAAGAAAGGCAAAATCTTTGCGGAAATCCTGTGGATGCTTGTACCCGCTACGCTAGATGTTGTATACAAGACCACTCCAAATGGTGGCGTCATCAAGCCAATTGCCAAGTTCACGGTCATTACTATACCGAAATGGACGGGATTGATCCCAAATTTCGTTATAACAGGCCATAATAAAGGCACTGTAATAACCTGTATGGCACCGCTTTCCAGAAAACATCCCGCGATCAACAAAATTACGTTTATAATTAACAAAAGCACGATTGGACTGTTTGAAAGGGATAAAAAGCTCTCCATAATTTGTTGGGGAATTCGTTCGATGGTAAGCACCCAAGCAAAAAGGGAAGCATTGGAGATAATGAACAAAATCCGCGCGGACGTTTTAGCCGACGTAATGAAGACTTTTAAAATATCGTTCCAAGACATTTCTTTGTAAATATATCTGCCAACAATAATCGCATACGCTACCGCAACTGCAGCGGATTCTGTGGGTGTAAAAACTCCGCCGAAAACACCACCGATAAGGATTAACGGGGTTCCTAAAGCCCAAACTGCATCCTTAAAGGCATTCCATATATTTTTTAAATCAAAAGGAATTTCTTCTCCTTTATAATTTCTTTTACTCGACATCCAGACAGAAACTATAATTAGAAAAATCCCGGTAATAATACCTGCAGGTATTCCAGCCTTGTATAAATCAGCTATAGATGTACCAGAAAGAACCCCTATAATCACGAAGGAAATGCTCGGCGGTATAATGACTCCAATCGGTGCAGCCGATGCCACCACGGCGGAAGCAAAATCGATATCGTATCCTCTTTTTACCATAGCAGGTATCATGATGCTTCCTAAAGCAGCAGCCGTAGCAACTCCACTTCCAGATATTGCCGCAAAAAACATACACCCTAAAATCGTAACAACAGCAAGACCACCCGTCGCATTTCCTATAACGGAATTAGCCAAGCGTACCAACCTTTTTGCTAATCCCCCCATATTCATAAGGTCACCGGCCAGGACGAAAAACGGTATAGCTAAAATAGCCGTCATGTCAATACCTGCAAATAACCGTTGTATAATTATTAAAGGTTTTATTCCCGAAGCAAGAATATATATTACCGAAGACAAACCAACGGTAACTGCAATCGGAAAACCTAAAAAAAGGAATAGAACCGCGGAAACTAAAAATACTGTTATCATTTTTCTCCCCCCTTGATGATTTCATGTATTTTTACCATCAAATGAATTATCATGAAAATTGCGCTCAGGGGGATCACTGAATAGATAACACTCATCGGAAGGCCCATAGCAGGAGATTTTTGCGTCTGGGCAACTCTCATAGCGAGAATAGCTAACCACGTTACTATTAAATAGAATATAGTTGTGAAGATATACTGAATAAAATGAAGCAATCTTTTTGTTTTAGGGAAAACATCTTCAATTAGCGTCATACAAATCTGCGAACCTTCTTTAGTGAGTATTGTTGCCCCAATATACGTCATGCTTATCATTAAATACCTCACCAATTCTTCTGCCCATGGCAGCCCAGTTCGAAAGAAATACCTCAATACTACTTGACCAAAATAAACCAAAAACATAACTACAAAAAATAAAGTGGTTAAAAAGCGAAATACTTTATCAGATACAGCGCTAATCCAATATAAAATGTTCATTTGAACATCTCCCTCGTTATATACTCATAAGTTAATTCTTTTCTAAATAGGTTGGCAGAAATAAAACTTTCTGCCAACCTATTTTATGAAATCTTACTCTAGCTCTTTTATAGCTTTAATATATTTATCACCGTTTTTGGCTATCCAGTCTTCAACTACCGGTCTCGTTACTTTTGCAAAAGCTTCCCGGTCTACATCATCGTTGATTATCATTCCTTTTTCCTGTAATTTCTTCATAAACTCGGCTTCCCTTTCTCTTTGTAGTTTTGTCTCGACCTCTTGTGCTGCCAAAGCCGCTTCCCTGAACAACTTTTGGTCTTCAGGCGGTATCTTGTCCCAAGTGACCTTACTTATGGTAACAACGCCCCAAGCGGCTATATGTTCGGTTAATGAAAAATATTTTTGCACTTCATAAAACCTTTCGTAGTAATTGACAGCAGGGGTATTTTCCTGGGCATCTATAGTCTTTTGTTGCAACGCAGTATAAACCTCTCCTGCAGCCATCGGAACTACTGTGCCTCCAAAAAGTTTAAATGTATTGACAAAGACAGGGCTTTCTATTACTCTAAGCTTTATATCTTTCAAATCTTCTGGCACCCTTATCGGATGTTTTGAGTTAGTTATGCTCCTAAAGCCTCTCGGCAGTACGCCAAGACATATTAAGCCGGCTTTTTCACCTTCTTTTAACAGTTCCTGTAATGCTTCAGATTTTGCGAATCTTTCTATATGTTCCCAGTCTTTGAAAATGTAAGGCATATCCAACACACCCATTTCCGGAACAAAGTTCACCATGACCGAACTTGTAACAACACCAGCATCAACATTTCCATATTGCATAGCTTCTATGATTTCTCTATCTCCACCCAGCTGCCTGGCTGGATATATTTGTATTATGTATCGGCCATTTGTTCTTTTTTCGACTTCCTCTTTAAATCTTTCAGCCATCAAATTGTATTCGTTTTCCAACGAACCGATATGGCCTAGCTTAAGAACCATCGGCTCCTTAGTTGTGGAATTTCCAGAAGAACTCGAATTGTTATCAGCTTGCCCTGTTGATTTGGTCCCTGAGCAAGCGGTTGTTAATAAAAGTAATATTATTAACAAAACGGAAAAATAAATTTTTCGTCTAATAAACATTTACTTTCCCTCCCCATTTTTTTCCGGCCCAATCTTTTGATTCCATAACTCTTTTCCTTTTTTGATTCTCATCTCTCCCTCCTCTAACCTCCAGATTTTAATTATATCTCTAATTTTTTAGATAATTTTTTCAACCAGTTTAATTTTAACACTTCTTTTTTTAATTTTCTAATATTTATTTTTGATAATATTAATAAGTAATTCTTATAAATCTATTACGCATTTTGTTAAAATTATGATAAAATCATATTAGAAACTCCAAACAGATAAAAGCAGCATTGCGTAAACCTTAAATTAACCTTAGATCAACTTTCTTATAGAAACTTTAAATATTAACACTTATTAGAGGTGATATATAATGGAAATACACCAATTAGAATATGTAGTTGCCGTAGAAACATATCGCAATTTTACACGAGCAGCAGAAGCGAAAAACATTTCTCAATCATCACTCTCACAGCAAATAAAAAAGCTCGAAGAAGAACTCGGTATAAATTTATTTGTAAGGACAACAAGATCTGTAGAACTAACTCCTGCTGGCGCCGAATTTATAGTACATGCAAAACGTATACTTTCAGAAATAAACAAAGCACGTCAAAGTGTACAAAAATTTTCCTCTTTTGAGCGTGGTACCCTTTCAATTGGAATAATGCCAGCAATAAGCTACTACAATCTCATTCCTATATTAACTAATTTTCAAAAAAAATTTCCGGGAGTTAAATTGAATTTACTCGAAAAGGAGTGTGAAGAATTAAATTGGTTACTGCATTCCGGGAAAATAGACGCAGCTATACTCAGCCTCAACAAACATGATTCGCAAACCCACTACTATACACTAAAAGAAGAAAAATTAGTTTCGCTAATTAACAAAAAGCATCCTCTCGCTTCGAAACTGTTCGTAGAGGTAAAAGATCTAGAAAATGAAAAATTGATTACACCTCCTATAAACTCCGGAAACTACCAAGATTTCTTAAAAGCGTGCTTGGCTAACGGTTTTACTCCTAATATACTTATGCATTGTTCCCAAATTGCTACTATTACAAATTTAATAAGAGACGAATTTGGAATAGGAATTCTTGCATCTTGCGTAGCAGAAAGCGTAAAAGACCCAAATATTGCTGTGGTCCCTATTATCCCCACAATAAACAGAAAAGTATATTTAGCTGTTCGAAAAGAGGACAAGATGTTACCTTTACTTAAAGTTTTCATTAAATTTGCTCATCAATGGATATATGTATCCTCATCTAACCTAAAACAAAAGGAGTGAAGTGTCTTGCAAAAAAGACCTCTAATAGCGATTACCGCCGGAGACCCTGCCGGCATCGGTCCCGAAATTGTGGTAAAAGCTTTGTCTAATAAAGAACTTTACGAAAAAGTCAGGCCGATTGTAATATGTTCAAAAAATATCATTGAGAAATCTCTAGAAATAACTAAGGTGAAGAAAAACATTTACCCCGTAGAAATAGAAGCACTTAACCGACTGGGCGAAAAAGACTTTTCTTTCGATAAAGTTTTCCTAATAGATTTGAAAAATGCAAGTAACGATATCCCCTTCGGTAAAAT
>NZ_FRCR01000014.1 GCF_900142995.1 Caldanaerovirga acetigignens
ACAGGGAACTTGATGACCCATGTACCTGAAGGCAGCTGATGTATTGAATAGCAGTCCTGCCGCACCATTACCGGAACTATCCGGTCAAATTTGGGCAGGCTGGATTTCTTGCCATTTTTTGTACGGGAAAGGTATGAGCGATAAGCTGAGAGTGCTTTGAGCATGGCGCACTGGAGTGTAGCGCGGTTGAGGTCGAATAGTTCACAGGCTTTGTGGTAGGTTTCCCGGTTTAACTTTGCCCTGCTGGTAGTGTTCAAAGTTTCGGCCTGTTCCAGGAACCAGGTGCAGGCTTTGCGATATGTCTCCAGCATGCGAACCATCTTCTCCAGTTTGCCTTTGTTTGGGGATAGGAGTTTTACCTTTAGTGTTACTGTCTGCATATAGTATCTCCTCCGGTTTGCTTAAATTTTAGCATAACCAGATAAAAATAGCAAGTCGCCATTCATCTCCCGATTAAAATCGGGGGCATTCTGGCGGGATTTTTGTGATAAAACAAAGGGCAAAAGGTGACTTATGTCGGCGTGCAGAAAAATTTTTTAAAAGGAGGAAAGAAGGATGGCAGAAAAACGAAACGGATTTCTAGGTTGGTATTTTGGGACACCTCTTGTGTGGAGAATTCTAATCGCTCTTATATTGGGCGCAATTGTTGGTTTGATTGTTGGTACTAAAATTGCTGTAATAGAACCGTTAGGTACTTTAATGATCAAATTATTAAAGATGATCATACTTCCTCTAATATTTTCTGCGATTGTAACTGGTGTAGGAGGAATGCCCGCTTCCAAAATTGGAAGAGTTGCGGGAAAAATTTTGTTATATTATCTTGCAACTACGATTTGTGCGGCTACTTTTGGACTTATATTAGCTCAAATATTGAAGCCAGGGCTAGGTTTGTCTATAAGCGGTACTGCAGCCGAAGGAGCTACAGTGCAAACTCCTTCTGTCAGCAGCGTGCTTTTAAACATGGTACCTGATAACGTAGCGGCATCTTTTGCAAATGGGGCTTATTTACAGGTATTAGTTTTTGCAGTTATTTTTTGGTATCGCAATTTCGATACTTAGAGACACTCAAGATGATAATATAAGAGAAGCTGTACTTACTGTGTACAAATTCTGTCAAGGTACAGCCGAGTTGATGTTTAAAATTACAAAGGGTGTTCTAGAATATTCTCCGATAGGCGTTTTTGCCTTAATTGCCGTGCTATTTGCACAAGAAGGCGCAAAGGTAATTGGGTCTGTTGCTAAATTGATTTTAACATGCTATATAGGTTATGCTTTTCAATTGTTGATTGTATATGGTTTGCTTTTTACTTTGTTTACAAGATTAAGCTATGCTAAATTTATTGCAAAAGCAAAAGACGCTATGCTTATGGCATTTGCAACAAGAAGTAGCAGTGCAACTTTGCCACTTACATTAAAAGTTGCAGAGGAAAACTTAGGTGTTTCAAGAAATATCGGCAGTTTTACTCTGCCTCTTGGTTCACAAATAAATTTGGACGGAGAAGCTTATTATCAGATTATCTCTGTATTTTTTGTAGCTTTCGCAGCGGGAATTCATCTTACGCCTATTCAAAAGTTGATAGTTATTCTAGTTGTCACTATCGGGACGATGGGAACTGCAGGTATTGCTGGTTCTGGTCCAGTGGTATTATTAGCTGTTATGAATATGGTTGGTCTTAACGTTGAACCAGGAACAGTGGTTGCTGGAGCCTTTGCATTAGTGCTAGGGATTGATGTTATTCTCGATATGGGTAGGACGATGTGCAATGTTACTGGGGATATGGTAGGTACCTGTATTGTAGCAAAGTCTGAAGGAATGTTAGATTTAGAGAAATGGGAATAAACAAGTAGAATTTTGTATGGATATCGTCTGGAGGCCGTTTATGTTTATAGTAAATGGTCTCCAGACATAGATCTAAAAGCATACTTTCCATGGAAAAAGTTAAGACTGCAAAGGAGATGATTGAAATGCTTCTCATAAGCGCCCAAGAGATGAGACAGGCTTTTCCCATGGAGGAAGTGATAGTAGCAGTAAAAGAAGCATATAAAATCTTAGCGGAAGGGAAAAGTATAGTACCTTTAAGAACAAACATACCAGTAAAAAAACATAATGGACAAATACTTTTTATGCCTTCCTATGTAGAAGGCATTGATTTTGCCGGAATAAAGGTAGTGTCTGTATATCCGAAAAATGTTGAAAAAGGCTTGCCTTCCGTGCCAGCAACCATGATTTTGGTGGACGGTGAAACGGGCGTTGTAAATGCTATAATGGACGGCACATACCTTACAAGGCTTAGAACAGGAGCAGCTTCTGGGGTTGCGACAGAACTTTTCTCAAATGAAGATGCAAAAAAAGCAATAATTTTCGGTGCGGGCGCCCAGGCAGAGACCCAGATTTGGGCATTGCTCTGCGCAAGGAAGCTTGAAGAAGTATACGTCTTTGACGTTGATTTTAACAAAGCAAAGCAGTTTGCCGAACAAATGAATCAAAATTTCAAAAATTATGGCGCGACAATAACTGCAGTGGAAAATGCGGACGATGTACTTCCCGAAGTAGATATTATCACGACGGTCACAACATCTAAAAAGCCGGTATTTAATGGAAAATTAATAAAAAAAGGAGTCCACATAAACGGAATAGGAGCATATACCCCTGAAATGCAGGAAATTCCTGAAGAAGCCATATTAAAAGCCGACAAGATTTACGTGGACTCAAAAAGCGCGTGCCTCGCCGAAGCAGGAGACCTTATAGTCCCGATAAAAAAAGGGATGATTACAGAAGAAAAAATAACAGGGGATATTGGAGATTATATAATCGGCAAACTGCCCGGAAGGGAATCAAAGGAAGAAATTACTATTTTTAAATCCGTAGGCTTGGCTGTCCAGGATGTGGTAACCGCTGCTAGAATCTACGAAAAGGCTTTAAAGCTGGGGTTAGGTAAAAGTATCACCCTTTAGATTTATGGTAAGGACCTTTTCCGTATATGATGATCTCTAAAACGAGACAAATGGTATAAAAATTGGGACAATATCGAGAAATCATGAATTCCTTTCGCTAAAAGTGAAACTGGCATTAAAATTGCATATATAAAAAACTGAAACGTGATTTTGTTTTAACTGGAGGCGATATTATGGCTATTCCCTGCGATGCCATTGAAAAAGAAATCCAAAAAAGGAGGTCGGCCGTCCGTCCCATAAATGAGCGGATTGCGAGGCTTCGCGAAGAAAGCGTTAAGGCTCAGGTCAAAATCTCAGCCGAGAGGGCAAAAATCATAACGGAATTTTATAAAAGCGGCATAGCAAAAGACGAGTCCATTCCTGTGCAGCGCGCCATGGCCTTCAAGTACTTGATGGAGCGGGTGAGCCTGCCGGTGGAAGAAGGCCAGCTTATCGTGGGGCTCAGGGGGACCGGTCCGCAGGAAGTACCCACCTATCCAGAGATATGCACCCACAGCATGCAGGACCTGGAAATTCTAGATTCCAGGGAAAACATGCCCTACAAAGTGGATGAAGAGACGAAAAAGCTTTACGAAGAGGAGATAATTCCGTTCTGGAAGGGTAAGACGGTTAGGGAAGAACTTTTTGCGAGCCTTCCGCAGGAATGGATCGATGCCTATGAAGCGGGGATATGGACCGAATTCATGGAGCAGAGGGCTCCGGGACATACCGCTGGTGGGGAGAGAATTTTTGAAAAAGGGGTTCTCGACATAAAAGAGGAGATAAAAAAGAGTATGCAGGAACTCAACCCCGATGATCCCGATTATAAGGAAAAGATGGAAGAATTGAAGGCGATGGACATTGCCGCCGATGCAATTTTGATCTACGCACAGCGCTATGCCGAAAAATTGGAAAAAATGGCCCAGGAGAAAGAAAACCCCGAGCGCAAAAAAGAGCTTGAAGAAATGGCAAGAATCTGCCGCAAAGTTCCCGCACATGCGCCGGAGACATTCTGGGAAGCCCTGCAGCACTACTGGTTCGTTCACGTCGGGGTGGTCTATGAGACCAACCCCTGGGATTCCTTCAACCCGGGAAGATTCGACCAGCACCTTTTTCCCTTCTACGAAAAGGATGTAAAAGAAGGAAGGCTCACGAGGGATAAGGCCAAGGAACTTTTAGAGGCCTTCTGGATAAAGATAAACAACCAGCCGGCGGTGCCCAAAGTAGGAGTTACTGCAGAGGAAAGCTTCACATACAACGACTTTACCAAGATAAATATAGGGGGCTTAAAAAAGGACGGCTCAGACGGAGTAAACGAAGTGTCCTACCTGCTATTGGAAGTGCTGGATGAAATGAGGACTCTTCAGCCGAACACCGCCTTGCTCGTCAGCAATAAAAACCCGGACAGGTTATTGATAAAAGCCCTGCAGGTTGTGGCGCCGGGATTCGGCGAACCGCCGTTTTTCAACTTCGACGGCGTGATAGTGAAGATGTTGAGGCAGGGCAAGACTCTGGAAGATGCACGGACTTCAGGGGTGAGCGGCTGCGTTGAGACGGGCTCTTTCGGTAAAGAAGCCTATATACTCACGGGCTACTTCAACCTGCCCAAAATCCTTGAAATTACCCTGAACAACGGAATAGACCCGCAGACCGGCAAAAAGCTGGGGATTGAAACCGGAGATCCTGCAAACTTCAAATCCTATGAAGAGCTGTGGCAGGCTTTCATGAAGCAGGTGAAGCATTTCATGGACATAAAGATGAAGGGGAACGACATCATAGAGGAAATATATTCAAGGCAGCTTCCCGTGCCGTTCATGTCGCTTTGGATAGATGACTGCGTGAAAAAAGCAAAGGACTACAATTCCGGTGGTGCGAGGTACAACACGCAATATGTGCAGCTTGTTGGGCTCGGCACAGTGGCTTTCAGCCTGAGCTCGCTGAAGTACCATGTTTTCGATGAAAAGACGACTAGCATGGAAGAATTTATGGAGGCATTAAGGCAAAATTTCGAAGGGAAATACGAGATTTTGAGGCAGAGGATATTGAATAAGACCCCAAGGTACGGGGAAGATGACGATTACGCCGACGAGATAGCTAAGAGGCTTGTGGATGAGGTAGTCGGGATGATAGAAAGCTACCCGCCGACGCTGGTGAGAAAGGCTTCGAGAAGGGCGTATTTCCTGCCGACGACGGTCCACGTATATTTTGGCAAGGTCACAGGTGCCACGCCGGACGGCAGAAAAGCCGGTTTTCCGGTGTCCGAGGGCATATCTCCAGTGCAGGGAAGCGACAGAAGAGGAGTAGCGGCAGTGTTCAGGTCAATTGCAAAGTGCGATTGGGATAAGACCGGAGGGGCGCTTCTAAATCAAAAGCTCACGCCAGATTTATTGGAAGGTGAAGAGAACCTCCGGAATCTCGCAAGCCTGATAAGAACGTTCTTCAACATGGGCGGGCATCACGTGCAGTTCAATGTGGTCAGTGCGGAGCTTTTGAGGGAGGCCCAAAAACGCCCAGCGGATTTCCAGGACCTGATGGTGAGGGTTGCGGGATACAGCGACTACTTCGTGAATTTGCCGAAGGGACTACAGGAGGAAATAATAGCGAGGACCGAACAAAAGGAATTTTAGCTTATTTGATGCTGCAAGGAGGCTTTTAGATGACGAATAATGGCTTAATATTCGATATTAAGCGCTTTGCGGTGCACGACGGGCCGGGAATAAGGACCACCGTATTTATGAAAGGCTGTCCTCTCAGGTGCTGGTGGTGCCACAATCCGGAAGGCATATCGCCCAAAAATGAGTTAATGTTTTTCGAATATAAATGCATTAGGTGTCGTACCTGCGCCGGGGTATGCCCGGCCGGGGCAATTTTTTTTGAAAACGAAGGCGGCTTTCCCAAAATTGAAAGAAGCCTTTGCATAGGTTGCGGTATATGTGCCGATGCCTGCCCGACGAATGCGATAAGGCTCGTCGGGAGGGTAATAAATGTGGAGGAACTTATAGAGGAATTGGAAAGGGACGTGCTCTTTTACGACAAATCCAGCGGTGGCGTTACTTTTTCGGGGGGAGAGCCACTTGCACAGCCGCATTTTCTAAAAGAAGCCCTAAAAAGGTGCAAGGAGCGCGGCTTTCACACCGCCCTTGACACTTCGGGCTTCGCGCCACGGGATACCTTTGTAGAGGTTATGGATTATGTGGATTTTTTCCTGTTCGACTTGAAACTCGCAAAGGAGGAGCATCACAAAAAATACACAGGGGTTTCTAATGAGCCCATAAGGGAAAACCTGAGGCTTCTGGATGATGCGGGAAGGGGAAAGGACGTGCTCCTTCGCCTTCCCGTCATCCCCGGGATTACCGATACAAATGAAAATATAGAAGGCCTTGTGGAATTCGCATCTTCGTTAAAAGACATAAGGCAAATAGAACTTTTGCCCTTCCACGATGTGAGCGAAAAGTACGCGAGGCTTTCGAGAGAATACAAAATGCTGGACCATAGCGCACCGCCTCCGGCTACCATGAAGCGCATAAAGGAAGCTTTTGAAAGGGCAGGTTTTAGCGTGAAAGTTTAACCAGCTTTTTGGCAAGGTAAACTGCGGAAACCGCATCTGGGGCGTATCCGTCAGCACCTATCATCTTTGCAAATTCCTCGGTGACCACTGCACCGCCCACCATTATTTTGGCAGGTATGCCTCGAGATTTAGCAAGGTCTACTACATCTTTCATCCTTACCATGGTAGTAGTCATCAAGGCGCTCAGCCCTATTATGTCAGCATTGCTACTTACAGCGGCTTCAATAATTTTTTCTTCCGGCACATCCACCCCGAGGTCTACTACGTGAAAGCCGTTGTTTGATAGCATCAATTTCACAATGTTCTTGCCTATGTCGTGAATGTCCCCGCGGACGGTGGCTAAGACTACCGTGCCGTGGGATTTTTGTTTTTCCGCACCGATAAGGGGACGAAGATGGGAGAAGGCCATCTCGGCCGCTTCGGCGGCTGCTATGAGTTGGGGAAGAAAGAATTCGCCCGTTTCGTACTTTTTGCCCACCTCTTCCAGGGCGGGTATGACCATCTCGTTTATGACATCGAGCGGACTGTTTCCGTTTTTTAAGGCCAAATCCACCAGAGCTTTTATGTTTTCTGCATTGCCGTTAATAACCGCGTCCTTTAAGGTTGTCTCGGAAGTTTTTTCTAGTCGCCCGGAGAAAACGTAATATTCGCCCCTCTCATCGCGGCCGGTCAAGAGGTCAGAAGCCCTTAATGCATAGACTACTTCTTCGCTGAGAGGGTCTATTATCGGAAGGTCCAGGCCTTCTTTTATAGCCATGGAAAGAAATGCTGCGTTTAAAGTCTTCCGGAAGGGAAGGCCGTGGGATATATTGCTTATCCCGAGGGTCGTTTTCACGCCGAGCTCTTTTTTAATCAAGCTGATGGCCTTTAAAGTTTCGAGTGTCTGGTTTTGATGGACACCGGCTGCAAGACAGAGGCAATCGATGAAGATAAAGTTGCGGTCGATGCCGTATTTTTCCGCGCATTCGACGATTTTTTGGGCGACCTTCAGGCGCTTTTCGGCACTTTCCGGAATTCCGCTTTCGTCCAAGGTAAGCCCTATTAAGGCAGCGCCATAGCGCCGGGCAAGGGGGAGTATTTTCTCAAGCTTATCCTTAGAACCGTCTACCGAATTTATTATAGCCCTGCCGCAAAAGTATTTAAGGCCTGCTTCGATAGCTTCGGGGTTGGAGCTGTCTATGGAAAGGGGAACATCGACCGTTCGCTGGATGGATTCTACCGCCCTGGCCATTGCGGATGCTTCATCGAGTCCCGGTACCCCTACATTTACGTCGATGATCGAAGCGCCGGCCCTCACCTGTTCCTCGGCTTCCCTTATTACAGGTCCGAAGTCGCCATTTTTAATCGATTCTGCGAGCTTTTTTCTCGCTGTGGGATTTATTCGTTCTCCGACGAAAGGCGTGGGGCCTCTTCCTTCTATGTAAAGGGTGCGGGTGCGGCATGCCAAGAAGCACCTTCCGTCAGGAAAGCGCAAGGGCGGGCGAAGATCCGATACGGCTTCGGAAATAGCCTTTATGTGTTCCGGCGTGGTGCCGCAGCATCCACCTACTACCGAAACGCCCAGGCGAACCATTTCTCTTGCATATTTGGCCATATCTTCGGGTGTAACTGCATAGGATTCGGCACCGCCTTTTGTATCAGGAAGCCCTGCGTTGGGCTGGGCAGAAAGGTATACACCTCCTACCTTGGCCATCTTTTTTATGATTTCTATTGCTTCTTCCGGGCCCAAACTGCAGTTTAAGCCGACGACCGTGGCGCCCATGGCAGAAAGAACCCTCGCTGCGGTTTCGGGGTCTGTGCCTGTAAGGGTCCTTCCGCTTTTTTCAAAAGTCATTTGGCATATTACGGGAACATCGCCGAATTCCTTAACCGCGAGGAGGGCAGCCCTCATTTCCTGAAGGTCGGACATGGTTTCTATTATTATCAGGTCTGCACCCGCTTCCAGGAGGTAACCAGCCTGCTCTTTAAAAGCGGTGTAAGCTTCCTCAAAAGAAAGGTCACCAAGGGGAAAGATGAGCTTTCCGGTAGGACCTATAGAGCCTGCCACAAGAACCTTCGTTCCCGCAGCTTTTCTGGCGATTTCGACTGCCCGATGGTTAATATCCTTTGCTTTATGGGCTAGGCCGAAGGTAGAAAGCTTAATTCGATTCGCGCCGAATGTGTTGGTTTCGACAACTTCTGCACCCGCATCGACGTAAAACCTGTGGACGTTTTCTACGGCGTTGGGAAATTCAAGATTCAGCATTTCGGGGCATGAGCCGGGCGGAAGACCATTTTTAAAGAGCATTGTTCCCATAGCGCCGTCAAATATCAAGATTTTTTCCTTGAGTAACTCTATTAATTCAATGGACCTCAAAATTTTTCCTCCTTTAAATTTTTTCAATTTCGATGTCACCTTTTGCCCCCAAGTGTTCGCCAATGATAATCAATGCTCCTATGACTCCTTCTATGCTCAGGGCAAATTCTAGGGCGTCCTTTATATCATTCGGGGACTTAACCCGATTGCCTGTGGCGGTTGCTACCGCATCAGCAAGGGTTGAATTTTCCGCTACTATTACTGCTGCATCTGCTCTGCCGAAGCTCAAGGAGTGGCCTATTGTGCCTGCTGAAGTGCATATCCCCAGAGGATGACCAGTTGCGTTGAGCTTTAAGGCGATTTTATTGCTAAAAGGAGAAGCTCCTGCGAATATTCCAATTTTAATTGGTCGCTTTATCATAGCAAATATATCTCCCCCGTTTTCTACTATTACCTCAGGGGAGAATTTTAAGAGGAGCTTCCCAATGAATTCAGATATAGCGCCTGCTACTGCTGCCATTGGACCTACCCCTGCTTTAAAAGCGGCCTTTGCCATATGTTTTACTATTTCTGGTGCCCATTCGGGGACGGAGTGCGGAGACAATGAGCAAATAAAATCCGGGTCAAATGCTATATATTCTTCCAGGTCTTTTCGATAATTCAGCAAGCAGGCAAGGGCTTCTGCTGAAAGATCTTTTTTGGCGCTTATGAAAAGGTCAGTTTCCTTGAATTTGACGGTAAAGCTAATCAAGCCTTCTGCGTATACGAGTTTTCTATAGTCACGGCTTTTGTATTCAGCCATAATCTGTTCCACCTAAAGCTGAACTATTGCGCCAAGTGGACAACTACTCACACATAAGAGACAAGAAGAACATTTTTCAGAGCAAAAGCGCAGCTTCCAATTGCCTTTATCGATGCATAATGCAGCAGTGGGGCAAAGCGCAGTACAAGCACCACAACTTATGCACTTTTCTTCAATAAAACCTATTTTGGCTCTTTTAACCTTTAAATTTTCATTTACTCTGCTCAAAGTTATTCCTCCTTTGTCTCATTTAATGGCAAAAGCCTGATATCCATAGGTAGTGCTTGTATAGGTTGCTGTAATAGGAATTTGCCTTCTTTTATCCAATTTTTTAGGATCTCGGCTATTTTTATGGAAACTGAAATGCTCGAAAGGCAAGCTGTAGGGACTTTCTTGCCCATGATCGTTACATTTCCACTCTTTAATTCTGAGTAACTTACCCTGCGAAGGACTGGTCTTGAGCGGGAGGGCACTGCGTAATCGAGTATATTTGTGAGAATTTCTTCGTCCCTTATGGATACGAACCGTGCCATTTCCTCATCAATGATGGGAATCGGAACTCCTACGCCTACGTAAAGTGTCACACCGTAGCCCTTGACTACTGCTGCTCTAAGAAATTCTGGACTCATCTTCTTTAAATCTCCTATTAGGGCCAGCGTAGCGCCGCCTCCAATGGGAACGCCGCTTTCAGCGCGCTCTTGAGTAGGATTATGTTGGGTGCCTTCCCAGGCTACGTACCCTATTGCACCACCCAGGAAAATTCGCGTCCCAACGCCGATAGTCCTAAGGTACGGGTCGTTCATCAAGGGGCTTAGTTCTCCCGTTGTCGAATAGTTTACATTCCCGCAGTTTGGTAATAGCACGCCCATATAGGTATAGAGGGTTTTGTCGGAAGTGTTCGTTGCGGCGTTGTAATTCTGATAAGCGTTTCTGGGGTTAAAAAGTATTGCCTGGTTTATGGAATATTTATCGATAAAACCAGTGAATTCCTTTCGAGGGTAACAGTCGGTTCCGTAAGATAGAGCCCTAAGCTTTATTTTCTTTCCGGCTACCAGGTCCTCTATTACATGGGCTCCGCCGTAATTCATCCCTTCGGATTCCGACTGTTCTGTGGCTCCTATATAGGCATCTACCGCCGCTATACCTCCGTAAGCCGGGACATCGTTCAGCCAGACTTTGCTCATCTTTATGGGTGGATCTGTGTGGCCGAAATTTAGGAAAGCTCCAGAAGAGCACATGGCCCCGAAAGTTGCGGTGGTTACCACGTCTACCTTTTTGGCGACCTCTTTTATGCCCTCTTTGCGGGCAAGCTCCTTTACTTCCTGGGCTGTGAGCACCACAGCACAACCGGATCTAATCTTTTCGTTAATTTCCTCAAAGGTTTTCAATACAATCACTCCTTCTTGGTGCAAAGTACAGTAAGAGGCAACAAGAAAGCCTCTTCCGATAAGAAGAGGCACGCTTTCCTGCCTCTTCTTATCTCTCAGGACATCTCGTCCTGCAGGAATTGGCACCTTCGCATCTTTAAAGATGCGGGTTGCCGGGTTTCATCGGGCCAGTCCCTCCACCGCTCTTGATAAGAAGAGTTTTAAAGATATCTGGTTTTCAAAGTTTTAAATAGATAATAACAGAAGTATTTTTTCATGTCAATAATTTATTTGCGATGAAGGAGCATTTTTAAAAATTTCTTGCTGTGTTCGTTCTTTCGAAGTCAATTTAGATACAAACGGCACTACTAATAGAGGAATTGTCATGGCAAGGCTTCCGAACATAGGGATTTTTGATGAATCAAATCTAGAAATTACCGAGAGAACTATCGATATAGCAAGGCCTGTTATGGAACCAGTCCATGCGCCTGATTTTGTGGTTTGCTTATAAAACAGGCCAAAAAGATATGGCGCTAAAAATGTTCCGGCCACAGTGCCCCAGGATATGGCCATCAGTGTAATGATGATAGATGGCTTTAGTATGGCGATTATCAGTGAGAGGATAATAAAAATCAGGCAGAACAGCCTCATGAGCGCCATTTTGGCCTTGCCGCCGAGTTTAATTCCAAGCCCTTCTGTTAGGTCCACGCTTATCGCCGAGCTCGATATCAGGACCAGAGAAGATAAGGTGGACATGGAAGCAGATATTACAAGCGCTAGTATTACGGCGGCAACTGCTTCTGGCATTGCCCATTCAATTATTTTCGGCACCATAATGTCAGGATTAGGCCGCCCGCCTTCTAAAGGTATGGAGTCGAAAAAGAGCCTCGTCATGGCACCTATGAAATAAGCGGTGAAGCTTATTATAAAGGAGAATGCGGTGGAAATTGCGGTGGCAGGCTTTACAGAAGCCTCGTCTTTTATTGAGTAAAATTTGTGCACCATTTGCGGAAGGCCCCATGGTCCCAAGCTTGTCAGGGTTACAAAAAAGAATAATTGCCAAAAACCAGGGGGACCTACCGGTGCGGCTAATTTTGGGTCTATGCTGGCAAGCTTTCTTATTGCCGGCATTATTCCGCCCACATTAGGATGAGAGACTACCGACCATATCATTAATATACTTCCAAATAGCATTATTAATCCCTGGATGAAATCCGATAGGCTCACGGAAAAATAGCCTCCGAGGATCAGATAAAATGCGGTTAGTGCCGCCATAATTACTAGTGCCAATTGATAATCGATGTTAAAGACTCCTTCAAATAGATAGCTTAAGCCCATGTAGACCGATGCGGAGTAAGGCACAAGGAAAATAAATATAATTACTGCAGCGAAGATCCTGTATGTGGGAGAATCATATCTTAGTGCGAGAAATTCCGGAAACGTCTTTGCGTTAAGCTTTTGGGTCATGATCTTTGTGGGCTTTGCAAGTATTTTCCATGCAAGGAAACTCCCTATGAGGCTATTGCCTATGGCAATCCACAGGGCCGAAAGGCCGAAATTCCATCCTAATTTTCCCGCATAGCCGATAAATATCACTGCAGAAAAGTAAGCTGTGCCGTAGGCAAAGGCGGACATCCAGGGGCCCATATTTCTTCCGGCCAGCAAAAAATCGTTGAGGCTTTTCGTCCTTTTCATTCCTATTATCCCTACTGCTATTTGAGATATGATGTAAAGGATTAAGACGGCAAACTTTATCATGTTATCCCTCCTTCTTGTTGTTTTTTGATAAAAAAACTCGCCCCTGTAAAGGGGCGAGTTTTTCCTCGCGGTACCACCCTGCTTGGTTTACAGAGGGAAGCTTCCTCCGCAAACCCACTCATTTCCCATAACGGGGAAATCCGTCTCCGCCTACTCGGCAAAGCCTTTCAGCTTGCGGCTCTGGGAATGTACTTCACTGCAATTGCCAGCCGATTCGCACCTCCCACCGGCTCTCTTTTTGGCAGACTGCAGCTACTCTTTCCCTCATCGCCTTTTTCGATAAAAATTCAATTTTTAGCGAAATTATACTATCGATTTTTTGCAGTGTCAATAGTGGAATAAGTGGAGAATTTTGCAGATGGGAAAATCGCTTTTTATGAAGTGCTTTGCTAGAGTTCGTAAAAATAGCCGGCCTTGATTGCCGACTTATTTTTTTCTATTCTTGTAATCCTTTATGGCGTCGTGAAGGGCATCGGCGGCTATGTTGGAACAATTGAGCTTCTGGGGCGGAAGGCCGTCTAAAGCCTCGGCTACCTGCTCGTTGGTTATTTTTAAGGCTTCTTCGATGGTTTTGCCTTTTGCAAGTACGGTCAGCATGCTGCTCGCTGCGATAGCTGCACCGCAGCCGAAGGTTTTGAATTTTATGTCGTCTATGATGCCGTCTTTCACTTTTATATAAATCGTTATAGAGTCTCCATCTACCGGATTGCCCGCATGGCCTATTCCATCGGCATCGGGGATTTCACCGGCGTTTCTCGGATTGGATAAGTGGTCGAGCACCTTGTTGTTGTACAATTCTATGCGCCCCCTTCTTCATCGTTTGAAGTGACGTCGATTCCGTCCTTACTATTTCCGCTACAAAACCTATTTTATTTGCCATTTCTTCGAATTCTTCAGGGGTGTATCCCAACAAATCGGCGCCTACATCGTAATTCCATCATTTCGTCGTTGTCAGGGTATCTTAAAATCATTTTATATCGTGAAAAGAAACAGGTTCTACAGCTTTCCTCAAAACTTCCCACTGGTCTTTCGTAACGAGCCCCAGCCGCCAGAGGGCAATACCTGAAAGGTTGTAACGCTTTGCGATGCCGATTTTTGTAAGCAGGCTTTCTGCGGTCTCTCTCGGCATGGATATGCCGAGTATCAATTTTTCCGCGGGTACTTCGGTTTTCGCCATTTCTATCGCCTGAAGTACTTTATCCACAGGTTCAGGCGAACTGCCATAGTCATACGCCATTATTATAATGCGGTCGGCTATGGCACTCAGAGCTTTGTAATCGTATCCCTTATAGGCGCTGTTGGGAGCGTGAAGCGTGAGAGTCAGGGTCTTTGTAGGGTCAAGTTTTTCGGAAAGTATTCGGATAAACTGCACAAAGTTTTGACGGGTTTCCAAAAGTTTCTCCTGGCCTTCGTTTAATCCAAGCCCTTCCAGATCAAGGTTGACGCCGGAATAGAGCTTGGATTCTTCGGCAATAGCTTCGGCCAGCTTTTCCATGGCTTCTTTAGAAGAAATAAGTTCACTAATGTCCCTTTTGCTGTCGGTAGCATGAATTACCATTTCAGTCCGCAGGTTATAAAGGGATGCTGCTTTAAGGACGTCTTCCCACCCTGAAGGCCTTTGCCAGCCCGTAGCGCTTTGCGTAAGAAGACTCCCATCCTTGTCAAGGCTGTACCATCCTAAGGCAAGTTCGCTTACGGCATCGGTGTTTCCCTTTGAGTGCTCAGGATAAGGCTTTCCGAAAAGGTTGGTCCAACTGCTGGTTCTGCTGTCGCCGAGAGCGTAAAAACCTATTATCGCCATTTTTCTCCTGGGGGAAACTATCCTTACCGTGTATGATGCATTATCCCACTCTACGTTGCAGCCGAAGGCTTCGCTGAAAAAACGAAGGGGTATGAGCATCCTTCCGTTCATTATCATCGGCGGGACATCCAATGTTATCTGTGTGTTGTTGAGATAAGCCGTTTTATCTCCAATGCGAAGCAGTATGTAAGCACCGCCATCGCTTGCCGTAACTATTTTTGATTTTTCATCCCAGGATACTGGAACATTTAATACTTCGGATACGGCACGAAAGGGGACGAGGGTTCGCCCATCTTTGATGATTGGGGGAACGTCAAAGCTAACCGGAAGACCATCCACCAGGACTGAAATGGTCATTTCCTGGGCAAAGGAAGGAGTATTGGTACCTTCAGTAAGGACAAAGATCGTAAAAAACACGAGGAAAATAAGTCGCCGTATTTTATTCAAGTCAAGCCCTCCAGACATTTCTGCAAGATAATGTCATGCCTTTCAAAGCTAAGAAAATTCTATCAAAAAATGCGGATGAGCACAAGGACGTACTCTGTTATTTACTAGTTTTCTTCATAAATAAACACATCTTCTATTCCAACACCGAATACTCTCGCTATTTTAAAGGCCAGTTCGAGGGAAGGGTAGTATTTCCCCTTTTCCAGTGCTATAACCGTTTGCCTGGTTATACCTAGTTTTTTGGCCAGGTCTTCCTGGGTCATGTCGTACATAGCCCTGAAAACTTTTATTTTATTTTTTATCATCGCCGTCTTCTCCCGCCAGATTCTTGGTATAAAAGTAATATAAGAAAGAATAAAGAACCAGCATAAAGCAGACGGAATAGAGCAGGGTGAAACCTGCTATCTCCAGTTCCGGATGGACCCTTTTATATCCCAGGAAGATTAAGCCCAGGATCACCATTGAGATTCCAAGGACATCAATGGTCTTTTTGGAGGCCTTCCCGACATACTTCTCGATCATTTCATCTTCTATTACATCCTTAACTTTTGATCTGAGCAGGTATACGAGCAATATGCCTGCCAGGGGAAATACCGCTGCATAGGAAGCCTGATCGCTTGCTACTAAGAAGCCTGTAGCTGCACCGACGGTGGCACTTATCAAGGCAACCAATATAGAAAATCGCCTTCTGTCCATAGCGATCCTCCAATCTTTCTTTTTTTATATTGTAACATGATATAGACAAAAAGTAAAGATTAATTTACATATTGTGAACATAAAATTACCCAAAGTTTTTGAATAAAAATATATCTTGGGAAATATCTTGATGCTGGATGGAAGTAATATATAATAGTTCTATAGTTCTATAAAAAAACAGTAAAAATAAGTGCCAGATTTTTAAATTTCAAGGAGGCGATGCAATGCGTTTTTGCAGGTTTTCGTACCGGGGAAAAATAAGTTGGGGCGTGCTGGAAAACGAAAAGGTCCAACCCCTGGCCGGGCCGCCGTATTACGGAATTGTCAAAGAGGGAGAGCCGCTTTTGCTGGCGGACGTAGAGCTTATCGCTCCAGTCGAACCTTCAAAAATTATTTGCCTGGGGTTAAACTATGCAGACCATGCGAGGGAAATGGGAGCGGCCCTGCCTGAAGAACCTGTGCTTTTTATGAAGCCTCCTTCCAGCATAATAGGGCCGCGGGAGGCGATAGTAGTACCAAACGTATCCCAAAGGGTGGATTACGAAGCAGAACTTGCGGTAGTAATGGGTAAAAAGGCGTACAAAATTTCCAGTGAAAAGGCCTTGGAGTTTGTTTTCGGATACACGTGTGCTAACGACGTGACGGCCCGGGACCTTCAGCAAAAGGACGGGCAGTGGACCAGGAGCAAGTCATTTGATACTTTTTGTCCAATGGGCCCCTGGATTGAGACCGAGATTAACCCTCACGGGTTGAATATTAAACTAAGGCAAAATGGCGTGATAAGGCAGCAGTCTAATACGGAAAATTTGATATTCAAAGTTCCTGAAATCATATCTTATATATCTTACATAATGACGCTGCTGCCGGGGGACGTCATACTTACCGGCACGCCCGCAGGTGTTGGCCCGGTTAAGTCAGGAGATTTCTTAGAGGTTGAAATCGAAGGAATAGGAACTCTGGAAAATACCGTAAAATAATAGAGCCGCCATTTAAATGGCGGCCTTAATTTGGCCTTTTCCGAGCTTCTTCTACCGCTTTTATGAAGAGTTTCAGGCTGGAGGGCGGAATATTTTTCGCCTTGGCCTCTTTTACGACGTCGCCGTACTCGTACATAAACTCGCTGCCTTCTACTGCAGAGCAATCCGGCTTTGTTCCCATGGCTTCTTCCAGAAACCAGCTCAAAGGTTTTTCGGTGTAAGCAGCCAGGATTTTTAGGGCCTTTTTAGAAGGCTCCCTTTTCCCGGTGGCGTATTTCTGCAAAGTTGTGTGGTGTATTTTATAACCGGTTTTTTCGTAAATCCGGTTTGCGAGTTCGGTATAGGAAAGGTCTCCTTTTATTGATTCTATTATTTTACCGATGCTGTTTATCATATATCCCTCCGATCCGACAAAATTAGCGCAAAAAGACACGTTGACTCCTTGAGACATATTGTCTATAATATTAACGTTGTGTGGCTTATAAGGGCTACTTAATTATGTTACAAATTAATACTGGACATGTCAAGTTTGCGCTTTTACTGGAGTTGATTCGATGGTTGGCATAGTGATGATCTCACATTGCAATGTGGCTGCAGAACTTTATAGGGTGCTGGAGTTCATCATTGGGGCCCAGCAATATGTTGAACCGGTGGGCTTTCATCCGGGAGAAAACAAAGAAAATTTCAAACTGCGGGTGAAAGATGCGGTTTTGAAGGTGTACCGGGAAGATGGAGTGCTTATACTCGTTGACAAATTCGGAGAAATCCCGTGCAATACCTGCATAGAACTTATCGGTTCTGAGTTAAAACATTTAAACGTTGATTTTATAACGGGATTGAGCCTGCCCATGGTGCTTTTAGCTTGCAAAGCAAGAGTATACAAGAATTTAAACGAACTGGTATGCGAAGTAAAAAAGTCGGTTACGGGCAGTACAATTGTGTATTCGGAGATGGTGGCAAATCCATGATTAATGGGAGACCGGCCGTTAAAGGGCGGTTTTTTTATTTTGCAATAAATATGCTGTAATTGATAAAATTAAAATGGTGATGAAAATGATAATATCGGCCAGCAGGAGGACGGACATTCCGGCTTTTTATGCCCAGTGGTTTATGGACAAGGTCAAAAAAGGCAGGGTTGTGGTTTATAACCCTTTCAACGGACAAAAAAGGGAGATATCGTTAAAAACAGAAAATGTGGATGCGATAGTATTCTGGAGTAAGAATTTCGGCCCGCTGATTCCACATCTCCGCGAGCTGAAAGACAAATACCGGCTCTACTTTTTATTCACTATAACCGGACTTTCGGGCATATTAGAGGACAACGTCATTTCGGTTGAAAAAGCGATAAAACAGTTCATCGAAATCTCCCGCATATTCTCGCCCGGTCACGTACAGTGGAGGTTTGACCCCATTGTAATTACCAGTGCCACCGGGCCGGAGTTTTATCTAAAGAATTTCACATACCTGGCCCGTAGGCTTCAAGGCCACACCAGGCGGTGCTATATAAGTTTTGCCACTTTGTACGGCAAGGTAAAAAGGAGCTTTGACCAGCTTTCTAAGGAAAAGGGCATTGGGCTTATTCTCTGGGACGAGCAAGAAAGAAGGGAATTTGCAAATCAATTGGGCAGAATTGCAAGTGAATATGGCATTACGGTATATAGCTGCTGCAGTGACTATCTTGTAGGGGAGTTTGTGAGGAAAGGAAGCTGTGTGGATGTAGATGCAATAAACGAGCTTTACTCCTGCGATATAAAGGTGCCTATAAATCCCACGAGGCCGGGATGCGGCTGCTACAAGAGCGTGGATATAGGTGTTTACAACACCTGTCCTCACGGCTGCCGGTACTGCTATGCCAACAGTAATATTATAAAGGCTAAAGAAAACTACCTCTCCCATGATCCTTTTTCTGACTTTTTAATTGCTCGAGAATAAGAAAGATAATTTTGACAAGAAATACTAAACCTGGTATGATGGATTCGAGGTGGAAGAATGGATAGAACGGTTAAAGAAATGTCTTCGGAGGAACTCGAGAAGTACAAAAAAGGCTTAAGGGAAAAACTTTTTAAAGAAAAAGAAGCCCTTGAGGAAAGGTATAAAAGGGCTTGGGAGGTTGCAGAAAAAGCTGCTGTCTATTTTCGTTAAAAGAGAAAATTATTCGGGAAGAAAAAGAATTATGAATAGCAGGTATTTAACCTTATCAGGGCGAATAAAACAAGAAATTTCTGAGATCAAAATGTGTATCGAAAGAGCAAAAAAAGCATGGATCCGGGCTAAGGAATCCTCGGATCCCCTCTACTTGGACAGTGTGGCTTTGAACCTACATGATTTCTACAGCGGTCTTGAAAGAGTTTTCGAGCTTATAGCGGAGAATGTCAATGAAACTAAATCTACAGGAGGCAATTGGCATCAAGAACTGTTAAGGCAGATGGCTACTGAAATCCCCAAAATTCGACCTTTTTAACGCCACCGAAAACGAATTACTGGACTTTTGTAATTTCCTAGAAGAAATTTGAAAATATTTGCTTTTGTGAGAGGAGAAAAATTAATGGCAAGGGTTTTTGTTACCGGAGGAGCGGGCTATATAGGAAGCCACGTGGTAAAGCTTCTTGGCGAAAGGGGCCATGAGGTGTTGGTCTACGACAACCTTTCGACCGGCAGCAGAAAGGCCGTGCTTTCGGGCAAGCTGGTGGAAGGCGACATTTTGGACTATAAGACCTTGAAGGATGCTATGGAAAATTTCAGGCCCGATATGGTGATGCACTTTGCGGCGAAGATTATAGTGCCGGAGTCGGTCAAAAAGCCGCTTTTATATTATGAAAACAACACTTGCGGAGCGATAAACATACTGAAAGCCATGAGGCAGTGCGGAGTAAAAAAATTTATCTTTTCCTCAACGGCTGCGGTCTACGGCGAGCCGGACAAGATGCCCATTACGGAAGATTACCCCTTGAACCCTGTAAATCCTTACGGAAGGAGCAAGGCTGCCGTGGAAGCAGTGCTGAGAGACCTTTCGGCGGCTGAGGACTTCAGGTACGTATCGCTCAGGTACTTCAACGTGGCCGGCGCTGACCCCGAAGGGCAAATAGGAGAGACGAAGCCCGATGCCACCCACCTCATAACAGTATGCGTGAGAACTGCCTGCGGAAAACGCGACAAGCTATACATATACGGCAGCGACTACCCAACCCGGGACGGCACCTGTATAAGGGATTACATCCACGTGATGGACCTAGCCCAGGCGCATATTCTCGCCTTGGATTACCTTCTGTCGGGCGGGGAAAGTGACACCTTTAACTGCGGTTACGGCAGGGGCTATTCGGTGAAGGAAGTCGTGGACGAGGCAAAAAAAGTGACGGGTGTGAACTTTCCGGTGGAGTATGCGCCCCGCAGGGCCGGTGACCCGCCGGAGCTGGTGGCCGACTCGAAAAAGATTCGGGGAAGGCTGGACTGGAAGCCCCGGTACGATGACCTGGGATTTATAATAAAGACTGCCTGGGAATGGGAAAGAAAACGGGTATAGTATTCCTGGGGCTCAAGAACTAAAAAGATTAGCCTAGAAGGTGAGAACTTGAAGCTAAACAAGATAAAAGATAACGTCTTTTATATCGACGGTGCGGTAAACATGGGGCTTATCGCGGCTGATGACGGCAGCGCGCTGCTCTTGGACGCCGGCATCGACGACAGCGTTTCCCGAAAGGCAAAAAGGGTTGTAGAAGAAAGCGGATTTGAGCTAAAGGGTATAATAATAACCCACGCCCATGCCGACCACAGCGGCGGAGCACCCTACCTCGTAAAAGCCACGGGAGCGAAGGTGTACTCGAGCGCCTTTGAAAAGACTGCCCTGGAATTTCCTGTATGGGAGCCGCTTTACCTATTTTCCGGAGCCTACCCGCCTGCGCCTTTGAGGAACAAATTCCTTTTTGCGCCTCAGGTCAAAGTGGACGGGGTTTTGGAGCCGGGGTCGCATAATATAGAGGGAATCGAAGTGGAAGTAGTGGACCTTTCCGGGCACACGCTGGGCCAGATTGGAATAAAGGTAGACGGCGTTCTCTTTTGTGCCGATGCTGTGATAGCGCCTGAATACATAGAAAAGCACGGTGTACCGCTGAACGCCCATATTGAAAAGGCCCTGGCGACTTTGGAACTTTTAGAAAAAACCTCTGCTTCTTTTTTCGTCCCCGCCCACGGGGCCCCTGTGGATGACATAAAGCCGGTGGTGGAAGCAAACCGGCAAAGGATAAAAGATACGATCGAGTATATCACTTGTCTTTTAAAAGAGCCCCGTACGGCAGAGGAAGTGCTCAAAGGGGTTTGCGACAGGTTTAAAATAGAGATGACTACGATGACCCAGTATTATCTGATGAACCTTACGGTGATGGCCTACATTGGGTACCTTCTGGATAATGGTTTGATAACAAAATTTTATGAGAACAACCGGCAGTATTTCTGTGAGAAAAGCAAGTGAAATTAAGATAAAGGATGGGATGAGAAGTTGTTTTTGATAAAGGAGTTCAAATTTGACGCAGCCCACAACCTGGTGAGCTATAAGGGCAAGTGCGAAAAACTTCACGGCCACACCTACAGGCTGGTGGTGGTGCTGGAGGGAGTTCCGGACCGGGAAGAAATGATAATGGATTTTTTGGAGCTGAAGGAGATTGTGAATGAAAAGGTATTGAAAAAACTCGACCATTCATACATAAACGACATAGTAAAGCAGCCTTCTGCCGAAAATATTGCTGTTTGGGTGTGGCAGCAACTGGAAGAAGGCGTGAGAAGGGAAAATTGCAGGCTTTACGAGGTGCAGGTCTGGGAGACCGAAACAAGTGGGGTCATCTACAGGGGTGAAAACCTTGAAGGACGTTCAAAGTGAAAGAGACGAAAGGCGGGTTCCTTTAAAAAAGGTAGGAGTTAAAAACATAGAGTGGCCTTTAAAAGTGCTTGATAAAGCGAGGGGCCACCAGTACACGGTTGCGAAGATAAGTCTTTCCGTCGATTTGAGGCATGATGTGCGGGGAACCCACATGAGCAGGTTCGTGGAAGTGTTAAATGACCTTGAAATGTTGAGCCCGGCTGCCCTTTTAGAAATTCTCTCCGAAATAAAGGAAAAGCTGCAGGCTGAAAAAAGTTATCTTTTGATGTGCTTTCCTTATTTTATATGGAAAAAATCCCCGATTTCCGGGCTTTCCTCCCCAATGAAAATACAAGCTTTTATAGAGGCCGAGAGCGACATTAAGTCCACCATAACCATGGGAGTGAAGGTTCCAGTGCATACCCTGTGTCCGTGCTCTAAGGAGATAAGCGAAAGCGGGGCGCACAATCAGCGGGCAGTGGTGGAGATTTACGTCAGGTCAAAAAAGATGATATGGTTTGAAGACCTTTCGGAGATAGCCGAAAAGAGCGCCAGTTGTCCTATATACACCCTCCTAAAAAGGCCCGATGAAAAATTCGTGACGGAAATGGCTTATAGAAATGCTAAGTTCGTAGAAGATGTGACCCGAGATGCAGCTTTAGAGTTAGAAAGGGATGAGAGGATAGAATGGTATAAGGTACAGGTTACGAGTTTTGAGAGCATCCACAATCACGATGCTTTTGCGTGCGTGGAAAAGGGGTGGATTCAAGATGATAATTGAGATTTCGCGTGATTATTTGAGAGCCGAAATGGAAAAGGTAAATGCTCATCCTGCATCCTTTCCTATTTTCGAGAGGAAAGCGGATATCATATTGCTGAAGGTTTTCGATGTGCCATCGCCGGGAGCGAATGTAATAAAGCAGGAAATGCTTTCCCTTGGCGGGGATGCGGTGGTTCATAAAAATGCCGTGGACTGCAAAGCGGAAATGTCGGACATAATCTTGATGGGAACAAAAAAGCATTATGAGGCTTTGCTTAATAAACTAGAAAAGGTGAATTACTTCGGCTTAAAAAAGTTAAGGGAGGAACTGGACGAATACTTTAAAACAAAAAGGCCTGATCACATCGAAAGTCCATGGGGACGAAGGATAACTTTCGAAAGCACAAGGCTTATGGGTATAATAAATGTCACTCCAGATTCGTTTTTTGCAGGTTCGAGAAAAGAAGGCTTAAAGGAAGTCCTTGAGGCGGCTTCCGATATGGTAGAAAACGGGGCCGACATACTGGATATAGGAGGACTTTCGACCCGCCCTGGTTCGGAGCCTGTAGAAGAAGAGGAGGAATTAAAGAGAGTGGTTCCTGCGATAAAAGCCGTCCGGCAAGAATTTCCTCAGATTCCCATTTCGGTAGATACCTACAGGGCAAGAGTAGCTAAGGAGGCATTGGACGCCGGGGCGGACATAATAAACGACATAAGCGGCCTTCAGTTTGATGAAAATCTGGTAAAGATAGTGGCCGAATATAAGGCTCCCCTGGTGCTTATGCACATAAAAGGGACACCCAGAGATATGCAAAAAAATCCCCATTACGGCGATGTTGTGAAGGAAATTGCCGAGTACTTTTGCGAGAGGATGGAATTCGCCATTGCTTCGGGAGCAAGACCCGAGGGCATCATTCTGGACCCCGGAATGGGATTTGGGAAAAGTTACGAGCATAACCTGGAAATCTTAAGCCGGCTGAAAGAGTTTAAGAGTTTGAAAAAGCCGCTACTTATTGGGGCATCGAGGAAGACTTTTATCGGGAAGGCCTTGGGGGATTTGCCACCAGAAGAAAGGTTGGAAGGGACCCTTGCTGTGACTGCTTTATGTGCGCTGAATGACGTAGATATTGTGAGGGTGCACGATGTAAAGGAAAACCGGCGGGTCTTAGCCCTCGTGGAGGCGGTAAAATGCCAAAGGCATTCATAGCCCTGGGGAGCAATTTAGGGGACAGGAGAAGGAACATTGCCGAAGCGGTAGAAAAGATGAAGCGGCGGGGCATAAAAATCGTAAAGATGTCTTCAATCATCGAAACAGAGCCTTATGGATATAAAGATCAGGACAAATTTTTAAATGCCGCCTGCCTTGTGGAAACTGAACTTTCGCCCATGGAACTTCTGGATGTGCTGCTTGTTATAGAAAAAGAGATGGGGAGGGAGAGAAGAATTCGCTGGGGTCCCCGCAACATAGACCTCGACCTCATTTTTTACGAGGATTGGGTAATAAGGGACGAACGGCTGACAGTACCTCATCCCGATGCCCACAATAGGACTTTCGTGATGGGGCCGATTGCCGAGATAGAACCTGATTTTGTGCATCCCGTGCTAAAAAAAAGGGTTGTGGAAATATACAGGGAACTTGCAAAATAAACCTGTTTACAACGTGTCGCTAAATTGATATGATTCTTAATTAAGATAGAAATTGGTGAAAGAAGCTGATAATTGATGGGGGTTGAAGGTAAGAGGGGTCTTTTTACATTGTTTGTTTTGACTGCAATTTTCGGATTTATCTTCGGGACGGCTTTGGCTTTTTACACCGATGGTTATTTTTCTCATATAGGAAATGAGGTGTATTCTCCCAAACAGAGCGTGGTAGAATTTATAGCAGACGAACCTCAAAATAGCGAGGAAGACCGGTTTGACGCAGGCGAACTAAATACGCTGCTAGTCAGGAGACTTCTTGGAAGGAAAGTATCTCCCACTTGGGAGCGTAAAAAAAGCAAGGTAGCCTACCTCACTTTCGATGATGGGCCTAGTTACAATACGCCCGAGATACTGGAAATCCTGAAAGAATACGGGATCAAGGCTACCTTTTTCGTTAACGGCTGGAATAAAAAAAATTTGAAGGAAATGTTGAAAATGATTTATGAGGATGGCCATGCACTGGGGAATCACACCTATAGCCATCGATACGAGATAATCTATTCTTCGGTGGAAAACTTTATGGCGGACCTTAAGAGGCAGGAGGAAATGATTTACGAGGCGGCGGGCATAAGACCTAAAATAGTGCGCTTTCCCGGCGGCTCCGACAACCTGGTCAGCTTGAGGTTTGGCGGAAAGGACATAATGAAAAAGATTGCCGATAAACTCAAAGAAGAGGGGTATATATACGTAGACTGGAACGCTTCTTGCGGCGATGCGGCGAAACCACCTCTTTCAAAAGACCAGATGAAAGAAGCCGTACGGCGGACGACAAAAGGTAAAAACCCGGTAGTGCTCCTTTTGCACGATCTAGACTCTAAGAAGACTACGTTAGAAATACTGCCATGGATAATTGAGTATTTACAAAGCGAAGGCTATGAATTTGAGACTATTCGTCAAGGGATGGAAGGACTAGAAAAAGTCAACAGGACTGATTTTTGGCGATAAATGAATTTGTGAAAAGGGGGAATATTATGATAAAAAGCGTGATAATAACCGATACCTCTTGTGATTTCCCGGAAGGGACATTGAAAGACCTACCGATTAAAGTTCTTGAAATGCCGGTTGCGTTAAAGGATAACCCGGAGAAGGATATATCCAGTCTTGATATCAGGGAGTTTTACGATTTAATGCGAAAGGGAAAGATACTTCCTACCACTTCACAGGTTAATGTGGCGAGGTTCATGGATTGTTTTAAAGAATGCCTGGAAAATGGGATGACGCCGATAGTGATCGGCCTTTCTGCAAAACTCACCAAAAGCTATGAGGCGGCCATCGTGGCGAAAAACAATATGCCCGAACCGGAAAAAGTGATTATCATAGACTCAAAGTGTGCAAGCCTAGGGCTTGGTTTGGTCGTGATTAAAGCTGCTAGAATGGCCGTTGAAGGCTATTTGCCGGAAGAGATAGCAAGGGAATCCGAGTCTTACGCCAGCAGGATGGAACATATTTTTACTGTAGATTCCCTTGAGCATCTAAAAAGGGGAGGCAGGCTTTCTGCCACCCAGGCCTTCGTCGGCGGGCTTTTAAATATAAAACCGATTTTGCACTTAGTAGATGGCGGCATTGAACCCCTTGAAAAAGTGAGGGGGAAGAAGAACGCCTTAAAGAGGATGCTGGAAATAATGGGAGAAAGAGCAAAAAATTTTGAAAATCAAGTGGTTGGGATAAGCCACGCCGACGACGAAGAAGGTGCAAAGGAACTAGCAATGGAGATTAAACAGAGATATAACCCGAAAGATGTAGTAATTTCCTGGATAGGGCCTGTGATAGGGGCCCATGCGGGACCGGGGACTCTTGCCGTATTTTTTGAAAGAACGTAAAAATCCGCCCCTATAAGGGGCGGATTTTTAATCCTCCAGAAGTCTTTTTTCGCCTTGAAGTTCCTTTATGCGGCCTATTTCCTGCGTTACTTCGAGAGTCCCAACGTAATTTCCTTCTTCGTCCCTCACGGCAAAATACCGGATGTAAATTAATTTACCCTTCAGATTTATCCAGAATTCCTCTGCGTCTTTTTTGCCTTCTTTGAAGTTTTTTAAAATTTTTTCGACAACGGGGTAACTTGCCGGTGGATGGCAGTTTTGGACCTTCCTTCCGATGACGGTCTTAGGCCGCGTAAAGGGCATGAGGGACTCCTGCGGGCATTACTATCATCTGGCCGGCTTTTAGGCGGAATTTTTCCTGGCCTATGGTTATTTTTTTCCATAATCTTACCCCCAAAAATTTATGACTTTACGCTTTTCTATATTTTATCATTTTGTGATAAAATATGTATGACGTTAGTCACATTTAAGAGGTGTTTTTGTGAAATCCGAAAGCAGAAAAAAGGACAAATACACTTATAAGGATTATTTATCCTGGACCGATGATGGAAGATGGCAATTAATAGACGGTATTGCTTACGACATGAACCCTTCGCCCTCTGTGCAACATCAAAGAGTACTGAGAAAGTTGTTAGTGAGGTTTGACCTTTTCCTGGAAGGCAAGCGGTGCGAAGTATTCAGCGCGACTTTTGATGTGAGACTGCCTGAGGGAGATGAAGAAGACGAGGAAGTAAAAACCGTAGTGCAGCCCGATATACTAGTAGTATGCGATAAATCCAAGTTAGATAAAAGAGGATGTAAGGGAGCTCCTGACCTGATAGTTGAAATAGTGTCGAATTCGTCCGCATCGATGGATTACATAAAGAAGCTTAATTTATATGAAAGACACGGTGTGAAGGAATACTGGATTGTCAATCCCGAAAATAAGACCGCTATGATTTACAAGCAAAACGAAATTAAGGAATACGAAGCGCCGGAGATCTACGCAAAAGAGAATGTAATGGAATCCAAAGTGTTAGAAGGGTTTACCGTGAATTTAAAAGAAATATTTGAATAGAAAACTTGATGGAAAGGGGTTATTGGAAGGTGATCCAAGAATTCAATGGCAAAAAACCTAACATCCACAAAAGCTGCTTTATTGCTCCAACCGCCGATGTCATTGGCGACGTGACCATCGGAGAAAATTCTAGCGTGTGGCACAGGGCTGTCATAAGGGGGGACATAAACGGCATAAAGATAGGGGCAAATTCCAATATTCAGGACGGAACGGTAATCCACGTCACGGAAACGCATCCGGTCACGGTAGGGGATAACGTCACGGTAGGCCACAACGCCATTTTGCACGGCTGCACGGTAAAAGACAACGCCCTGATAGGTATGGGGGCAATAGTGCTAGATGGTGCGGTGATAGGCGAAGGGGCACTGGTGGGTGCCGGATCTTTGGTGCCCGAGGGGAAGGAGATTCCGCCTTATAGCCTTGCTTTAGGAGTTCCGGCGAAGGTGATAAGGGAACTTACTAAAGAGCAGTTAGAAGCCATAAAAAAGAACGCTGAGGAGTACGTAAGGCTTTCAAAAAAGTATATGGAAGGTCAAAACTTTCATTAATGGGGCCGGCAAAAGGCCGGTCTTTTATTTTTGCTTGACAAATTGTATAGAAAATTATAAAATATCAATGGTCAGATGTCAGACATCCGGTTGAGGGGGGGATTGATAGTAAAAAAAGTCTTATAAAAAGTTTAACTGCCCAATTAATCTTTTCTTTTGGGAGGGGTTTTGGTGAACGGCCGAAAAATTTTAGCAATCGCTCTCGTGCTGATAATGGTAGCGGCGCTGCTTGCAGGTTGCTCTGGAAATAAAAATCAGCAACAGGGCCAGCAGCAAGAAGGCAAAGAAAAGTTGAAAATAGGTCTCGTCTTTGACGTAGGCGGACGCGGAGATCTTTCTTTTAATGACAGTGCCTACGCAGGGTTGGAAAGGGCAGCAAAGGAATTTGCGGACAAAATCGAAGTGGACTACAGGGAGCCATCAGCGGGCGGCCAGGATAGGGAGCAGCTCCTAAGGCTCCTTGCGGAAAACGGCTTTGACCTGATTTTCGGTGTTGGGTTTCTTTTTACAGAGCACATCCAAAAAGTATCTCAGGAATTCCCGAATGTAAAATTCGCACTTATAGACGGTGCGATCGACGGCCTTGACGAGAATTCCAACGTGGCGTGTCTGCTTTTTAAAGAGCACGAAGGGTCATTCCTTGTAGGAGCAGCAGCGGCCTTGAAGTCCAAGACCGGAAAAATCGGCTTTGTGGGCGGAATGAAGTCACCTCTCATTGAGAGGTTCGAAGTTGGCTATATGGCGGGTGCCAAGTATGTCAATCCGAACATAGAAATTTATTCCGACTACATTGGAACTACTGGGGATGCCTTCAAAGATCCGGTAAAAGGAAAAGAATTGGCGCTCAATCAGTTCAAAAAAGGTGCCGACGTGGTGTACCATGCATCGGGCGCTTCGGGTGTGGGCGTTATAGAGGCTGCGGCAGCCGAGAAGAAATTTGCCATTGGAGTTGATTCGGACCAGTCGCTGAGCGCCAGTGAAGCACAAAGGCCGTTTATCCTCACCAGTATGCTTAAAAGAGTAGACGTTGCGGTATACGAAACCATCAAATCTTTGGTTGAAGGCAATTTTAAAGGCGGATACAAGGTTTTCGGACTTACAGAAGATGGCGTAGGTTATGCTGAGAACGATTACAACAAAGAGCTGATAGCCGACATTAAGTCAAAACTCGAAGAAATAAAAGAGAAAATTATAAAGGGCGAAATCAAGGTGCCGGTAGACAAAAATGAGTACAATGAATTTTTAAAGAACAATTTTAAATAATACTCGAAGGGGTGGCATTGGCCGTGTCACCCCTTCTTTGCAATCCCCAAACGGAGGTGTTACGTTGGAAAAGGCTGTTGTTTTGAAAAAAATTACAAAACGATTTCCAGGAATTGTAGCAAATGACAGGATAGATCTTGAAGTTGAAAAGGGAGAAATTCACGCAATTGTTGGCGAAAATGGCGCTGGCAAAAGCACTCTTATGAAAATTCTTGCCGGTATATACCAGCCGGATGAAGGTGAGATTTACATCTTTGGGAAAAGAGAAAAGATAAATTCCCCCGGAAGGGCGATAGAGCTAAAAATAGGGATGGTCCATCAACATTTTATGCTGGTAGATCGGTTTACAGTCTTAGAAAACATAATATTGGGCGCGGAAAAAAGCTCGGGAATTGCCTTGGATGAAAAAAGATGCCGCAAGGCAGTAGAGGAGCTGCTCGCACTTTATAATTTTTCCCTGAACCTGGATGCCAGGGTGGAAGAAATATCGGTGGGACAGGCGCAAAGGGTGGAGATATTGAAGGTGCTTTACAGAGGGGCCGACATTTTGGTGCTGGATGAACCTACTGCGGTATTGGCCCCTCAAGAAGTGAGGGAACTTTTTAACAACCTGCGCAGGCTAAAAAGTGAAGGAAAAACTATTATCTTCATCAGCCATAAGTTGGAGGAAGTGCTGGAAATCGCCGACCACATAACCGTTCTGAGACGCGGCAAGGTAGTGGGCACCGCTATTCCTTCACAGGTGACAAAAGAAGACCTGGCGCGGATGATGGTGGGAAAACCCGTCATGATGAGGTTGGATAAAGAACCGCTCGATGTAGGAGAGGTACTTCTTTCGATAGAGGATCTCGTTGTGAAAGAAAGCTCCGGGAGGCCGTTGGTGAACGGCATTTCCCTAAAAATTCGGGGTGGTGAAATTTACGGAATAGCCGGCATTGAAGGCAACGGTCAGAAAGAATTGGCTGAGGCAATAATAGGATTGAGAACGGCCTCGGCTGGAAGGATAAGGGTTTGCGGAAGGGACATTGCAGGTCTTTCTATAAAAGAAATAAGGAACCTGGGGGTAGCCTTCATCCCTGAAGATAGGCATAGGCAAGGCCTCGTATTGCCGATGAAGGTGTGGGAAAATATGATGCTGGGGTACCACACAAAGAAGGATTTTCTGAGAGGAAGGTCCTTAAACCTCAAAGCCATTAGGGGGTTTACGAAAAATAAGGTAGAAGAATACGGGGTTAGGCTAAGTTCCATCGAGCAGTCCATCGAAGGTCTGTCCGGCGGCAATCAGCAAAAAGTGATACTCGGGCGTGAACTTTCCCGGGGTCCTAAAATAATTGTAGCTTCTCAACCCACGAGGGGGCTTGATGTAGGTGCGGCTGAATTCGTGCACAAGGAGCTTTTGAAAATGCGCAAAAAAGGCAGTGCAATCCTTTTTATTTCTGCAGACTTGGAAGAGGTGCTTTCTATTTCTGACAGGGTAGGAGTAATATATAACGGCAAGATAACGGCCGAGTTCAGGCCGGAGGAAGTAACGCCGGAAGATATAGGAGTGTACATGCTCGGAGGAGAAAAAGGGGCAGGTGAAGCAAAATGAAAAAGGGTTTTTATATAGCCTTGCTAAGGATGCTGGCACCGATGCTTGCAATAGTGCTTTCGGCCTTAATTAGCTCTATTGTGATTCTCTCCATAGGCAAAAGTCCGCTCCAGGTCTTTTATACCATGTTTAAATTCAGTTTGAGCAGGATGGACAGCGTCGCCATAATTCTCTATAACGCTACGCCGCTTATTTTTTCGGGCCTTGCCGTTTCCGTAGGGTTCAGGATGGGGCTGTTTAATATAGGGGTAGAGGGCCAGTACCTGATAGGGGCGTTTTTTGCAGCTTTAGCCGGGTTTTCCATAAAGGGATTGCCTGCGGCCATACATCTTCCCCTGGTAATTCTTTGCGGGGCCGTCGGTGGGATGCTGTGGGCCTTTATACCGATTTTTCTTAAGGTGAAAAGAGGAGTTCATGAGGTAATAAGCACGATAATGTTGAATTACATTTCCTACTCCCTTATCCACTACCTTATCGCGGATTTATTTATAGACAGGTCGCAAAAGTTGATTCAGGGATTGGGAAGTATTTTAGCAAGGACGCCGAAACTGAGCCCGTCGGCCATGATGCCAAAACTCCACGGTTTTCTCGGGCTTTTCGGCTTACAGCTCCCGAGGCACGTGTACCTGAACTGGTTTTTTCCACTGGGAATTTTAACAGCGGCACTGATATATTATCTTTTAATGTATACTCCTTTTGGCTTTGAGCTGAGAGCGGTGGGACAGAACCGGGAAGCAGCAAGAACAGCGGGGATAAGCCCTGAGCGGGTATATATAATCGGCTTTTTGTTGAGCGGGGCCTTGGCAGGCTTTGTAGGCCTTTCGGACCTTATGAGCTATTTCGGATACATGGACATGGATTTCCCGCGCAACTACGGATTTGACGGCATCGCTGTGGCACTCATTGCACAGAACAATCCGTTCGGCATAATCTTTTCCGCCATTCTCTTCGGTTTTTTGAAAAGAGGTGCGGAGGGAATTCAGACCTTGCTGGGCGTACCCAGGGAAACGATATCAATCCTCCAGGCCGTGATGATAATGTCTATCGTTGTAATAACTAAAATTATGAACGACTATATAAAGAGGCTTGAAAAGAAGGAGGAGGTACGGCTATGTTAATAGGAGAACTCCTTGCATCGAGCTTGAGGATGGCAGTGCCCATACTGCTTACAGCTCTGGGGGCCGTTTTTACAGAAAGATCCGGTGTGGTAAATATAGGCCTGGAAGGCATGATGATAGTGGGTTCCTTTTGGGGGGCTCTTGGAGCGTATTATTACGGCCCGTATTTTGGTTTAATCACTGCGATGGCAGCGGGTATGTTCATGGCGCTTATCCATGCGATAAACACCGTTACTTTTCGGGTAGACCAGGTGGTTAGCGGTGTGGCCATAAACATCCTGGCTTACGGGAGTACTCGTTTTTTGAGCTTGGCAATATTTAATATGGCCACCACCAGCCCTCACGTATCGGGCCTTCCAAAGATAAACATACCGGTGCTTTCCGGAATAGAGCCCCTGAAACCTCTGGTTAATGATATATCCCCCGTTATTATACTAACTTTGCTTTTGGTGCCTATTTCGAGTTTCGTCATACACAGAACGGTCTTCGGTTTAAGGCTTCGCTCTGTGGGGGAAAATCCTTTAGCTGCTGATACCCTGGGCATCAATGTTTTCAAGATGAAATATGCAGGAGTGCTTTTGAGCGGCATTTTTGCTGGACTTTCCGGTGCGTACTTGGCCCTTGAGCACACGGGTATGTATGTGGAGGGGATGACCCAGGGGCAAGGGTTTATCGCACTGGCAGCTATGATTTTCGGCAACTGGGAACCGAAAGGGGCCCTTTGGGCTTCGCTGCTTTTCGGTTTTTCTGAGGCGTTGAGTTTCCGAGTGGTAGAAGGAGGAGTCGTGCCGTACCAGTTCATAAAAATGATTCCTTATGTATTGACGCTTCTTGTTCTGACCGGTGTCGTAAAAAAATCCACCAGTCCTGCGGCAAGCGGTGTCCCTTACGAGAGAGGATTGAAATAATCTAACAATCTTCCATAAGGAGTTGCATAAAGGATGCTTTGCCCCACGCGATATGAAATTGCAGTTAAGAAAATCAAAGAAATGATATTAAAAGGAGAGCTGAAGGAGGGAGAAAAACTTCCTTCCGAAATAGAATTTTCAAGGTTACTCGGCGTGAGCCGGGCAACATTGCGGGAAGCCTTCCGCATTCTTGAGGAGGAGGGGTTGATAAAAAGGTACCACGGCGTTGGAACATTTGTCTCTAAAATACCATTCATAAAAAGCGGCATGGAGGAACTAGTCAGCATAACAAAACTCATCGAAAGACAGGGCATGAAAGCCGGCACTACCGATGTGGTCATAAAAAAAGTGAGACCTTCGGAAAAAGAAGCTTCGATGATGGGTATCCCCGAAGAAGAGGAAATCTATAGAGTCGAAAGGGTAAGGACGGCCGATGGAGTTCCGGTGCTTTTTTGCATAGACAGGGTACCCGCTAAGTTCGTGAAAGGAGAATTCAAGCTGGAAAAGGAATCGCTTTTTGACTACCTTCAGGATGACCTCGGCATATATATATCTTATGCAGTTTCGGACATATTGCCTGTGGATGCAAAGGTGGCCGGTGTTCATAAAAAGCTGAACATGAAATCAAGGAATGCCGTAGTTTTGCTTTTAGAGCAACTTCACTACGATGAAAATGACAATCCCATTTTTTACTCATCCAATTTCTTTTCGCCTGAAAAGTTTAGGTTTTACATTGTACGCAGGAGAAAATAGGAGGTTTTTTGCGGTGGAGGAAAAGCGCTTGATAAAAAAGGCTCAAAAAGCTATGGAAAAGGCCTATGCTCCATACTCTGGATTCAGAGTAGGGGCGTGTGTTTTAACTTCGGACGGTGTGGAATTTACGGGGTGCAACATTGAAAATGCGTCTTATGGACTTACCGTATGTGCAGAGCGTGTGGCGATTTTCAAGGCCTATTCCGAGGGGAAGAGAAACATTGATGCTCTTGCCGTGGTTGCGGACATTGATGAGCCTGTTTCACCGTGCGGTGCATGCCGACAGGTAATGCTGGAGCTTTTGCCAAATGCACTGATTATACTTTCCAACAGGGATGGCTCCAAAATAATGCGCACGAGGCCTGAGGAACTACTGCCGTACGGTTTTAAACTCTGATTTTGAAGGGAGGAAGCCCATAATGTTTTTCGTTCCCGAACTCATTGAAAAAAAGCGAAACGGGGGAAAATTATCAAAAGATGAAATCCGCTTTATGATAGAAGGGTACGTAAAAGGAGAAATTCCCGACTACCAGATGGCCGCTTTGTTGATGGCGGTGTACTTTAGGGGTATGGACGAGGAGGAAGTGACTGAACTTACCCTTTCGATGGCCCGGTCTGGGGAAATGGTGGACCTTTCAGCCATAGAAGGAATAAAGGTGGATAAGCACTCCAGCGGCGGGATAGCAGACACTACCACCCTGGTGCTGATTCCCCTTGCTGCGTCGGTAGGGGTAAAAGTAGCAAAGCTTTCAGGCCGGGGACTCGGTCACACCGGCGGGACCATAGACAAGTTAGAATCCATACCGGGATTCAAAACCGAGCTTTCCAAAGAAGAATTTATAAGGATAATTAACCAAATAGGTGCGGCTATTGCCGGACAGTCGAAAGATTTGGTACCGGCGGACAAAATGCTCTATGCCCTCCGGGATGTAACGGCTACTGTGGATTCCATTCCTCTTATTGCATCCTCTATAATGAGTAAAAAAATAGCTGGTGGTGCCGACAAGATAATCCTTGATGTGAAATTCGGAAGGGGGGCGTTCATGAAAAAATACGGGGACGCTGTTGAACTTGCAAAAACCATGGTTAAAATAGGGAATCTCGCCGGAAAGCCCACGGTAGCTTACGTTACGGACATGGACCAGCCCCTCGGGATGGCCATAGGAAATGCTTTAGAAATCATAGAAGCGGCGGAAGTCTTGAAGGGCAAGGGACACGAGGACCTTTTAAACCTTTCGCTGGAATTCGGCGCTGAGATGATGGCGCTTTCTGGAATTGAAAATGACAGGAAAAGGGCCAAAGAAAAACTTAACGAAAGCATAAAAAGTGGGAAGGCCATTGAGAAATTTAAGGAAATAATAAAAAGCCAGGGAGGCAATCCAAAAGTAGTGGAAGATTATTCGCTGCTTCCGCAAGCAAGATTCAGAGAAGAAGTAACAGCCCCGCATGACGGCTGGATAGAAAGTATAGATGCGTTAAGGCTCGGCCTTGCGGCTATGAAACTTGGCGCCGGGCGGCAGAAAAAGGAAGACAAAATAGACCATTCGGTAGGGATATGGCTCGGCGGCAAAGTCGGAGACTGGGTAGAAAAAGGGAAACCCCTTGCGGTAGTATACGCCAACGATGAAGGAAAGCTCGGGTGGGCATTAGAAGAAGTGCGTGAAGCTTTCCGGCTTTCTCCTGAGAAGGTGGAAAAGAGAAAACTTATATGGGCGAGGATTACCGCAGAAAATGTAGAAGAGTTTTGAAAGGCGGTGGGAGAAGATGCCGGTAAAAAGGGTGATACTTATTGTGCTGGACAGTGTCGGGGCCGGAGAACTCCCCGACGCTGCCTTATACGGCGACGAAGGCAGCAATACCCTGGCCAATACGGCAAAAGCTGTCGGAGGACTGGATCTGCCTAATCTGCAAAAAATGGGCCTCGGGAATATAGTCGAGATAGAGGGAGTACCGCCGGCGGAAAGACCGGAGGCTTCTTACGGCAAGGCGGCGGAAAGGTCCGCCGGAAAGGACACCACCACAGGTCACTGGGAAATTGCGGGGATAATCCTGGAAAAACCCTTCCCCGTTTATCCTGACGGATTTCCTCCCGAAGTGATGGAAGAATTCGAAAGGAGGATAGGCACGAAAACCCTTGGGAACCGGCCGGCTTCCGGTACGCAGATAATAAACGAGTTGGGGGAGGAACACATGAAGACCGGATATCCCATCGTCTACACTTCCGCCGACTCGGTTTTCCAGGTAGCCGCCCACGAAGAAGTTATTCCGATTGAAAAGCTGTACGAGATGTGCATGATTGCCCGGGAAATACTCAAGGGCGACCATGCGGTATCCAGGGTCATAGCAAGGCCTTTCGTCGGCACTCCCGGAAATTTCGTGAGGACCTACAACCGCAGGGATTTTTCCCTGAAGCCCCCCGAGGAGACGTTGCTCGACAAGGTAAAAAAAGCCGGGATGGATGTTTTCGCCGTGGGGAAGATATGGGACATATTTGCGGGCCAGGGGATAACTAGGGAATACCACACCGAAGGAAATATGGACGGAGTTGACAAGGTACTCCGGGCCATGGACGAGATGGAGCGGGGACTTGTCATGGCAAACCTGGTTGACTATGACATGCTCTACGGCCATAGGAACGACCCACATGGGTACGCCAGGGCTCTTCAGGATTTCGACGGAAGACTGCTGGAGATTGTGGAGAAACTCAAAAGCGACGATGTAATAATCCTGACGGCGGACCACGGCTGCGACCCGACGACGCCGAGCACCGACCATTCAAGGGAATACATTCCGGTTTTAGTTGCCGGAGACGGGATTAAAAAGGGAGTGAATCTGGGCATCCTTTCGACATTTTCGGATATCGGCCAGACCATAGCAGACCTTCTGGGGTGCGAAAAGCTTCCCAATGGAAGAAGTTTTAAGGAAAAAATTTTAAAAAGGCCAATAATGAGTTAAAAAAATAAATCGAGATGAATTCTTTTTGAAAAGGCGAGGAGAATAGGTGCTTGAGAAGAGGAGGTGAATAACTTATGAGTTATTATGGTGAACTCAAAAAGTCAGCCGAATACATAAAATACCGCGTTATGTTGCAGCCCAAAATCGGTGTTATACTCGGCAGCGGTCTTGGGGATTTTGCCGACGGGCTGGAGGAAAGGGTAGTAGTACCTTATGCCGAAATACCAGGATTTCCAGTTTCCACGGTAAAAGGGCACAAGGGGAATTTGGTCTTCGGGAGGGTAAAAGGCAGGAACCTGGCGGTGATGCAGGGTAGGTTTCACCTTTACGAGGGATATCCGATAGAGAAGGTGGTCTTCGGAGTAAGGGTTTTGGGGCTGCTGGGCATCAAGGTGCTAATAGTTACCAATGCCGCTGGCGGGATAAATGAGAGCTTCTGCCCCGGAGACCTCATGGTGATAAAGGACCATATCAACATGTCGGGTGAGAACCCGGCGGCAGGAGAAGAGATTCCTGAAATAGGGCCCAGATTCTTCGATATGACCTATGCTTACGATGAGGGGCTCAGGCAAAAGGCAAAGACGGCTTTCGAAGAAATTGGAGTTGAATATAAAGAAGGGGTATATGCTTTCATGAGAGGGCCCTCCTACGAGACGCCGGCGGAAATACGGATGCTAAAAACCATCGGGGCCGATGCGGTAGGTATGTCTACGGTTCCGGAAGTCATCGCCGCCCGGCAGATGGGCATAAGGGTACTCGGGATTTCCTGCATCACCAACATGGCGGCAGGAATTCTGGATAAACCCTTATCCCACGCCGAAGTCCTGGAAGTATCCGAGAAGGTGAAGGAGAAATTCGTGAGAGTCCTCAGCAGTATTATCAGTAAGATATAATTAACTATCGGCCGTGAACACCCCCTTTCAATTATATGGATTTGAAATGAATGATTTATGCTTTTTTCATGGGTAAACTTGACCGAAAAATTTATTTTGACAAATGCGGAGCAGATGCACAGCAAGATTTCCCTGTAGAGCCTGGTTCTTTGCTTCAAAATGATTTAATTGTGATTAGAGATAATGAAATCTCTCTTGCAAGAAAAGATCGAAAATACACTGATTTAGCGGGTTCAATTTTTTGGAGTGAACATGTTGCAAGCATGTATTCTCCAAATATAATAATCAGGTAAATAAAAGCGGGAGGAGTTCTTATGTATCCTAATTATCGAATTTCTGTTGAAATCATATTGTTGCATGAAGGAAAGGTTCTTTTGACCAAACGTGCAGCACATTGCAAGGTCGCTCCGAATGTCTGGAATGTTCCCGCAGGAAAAATAAAATATGATGAAATTCCCGTTCAAGGTTTGTATCGAGAAGCAAAAGAGGAAATTAATTTGGATGTGGAATTGTTGGAAGAGCTATCAGTTAGGAATTTAAAAAGTAAAAGTGGAGATGAAGATATATACCGAGTTGTGTTTACGTATCTTGTTAAACCGAAAAACGATGATATTTCTTCGCTCAAACTGAATGATGAACATTCCGAATTCGCTTGGATTACCAAAGAAGACCTCAATGATCCAAAATATGAAACGCTTCACGATGATATACGAAACATTCTTTTAACGAAAGTGTTTAAATGAAGTCTATGTCGTAAAGCTGGAAACTCTTTTTCAAGAGGAATGACTTATGTGCGGAGCGGGGGGTTGCGAACATAGCTGAGTCAATTGTGTTGTGAATCTGCAATGGAGGGAAAAATGTGAATACCATATACGGCCGCATCGGAGGGCCGATAGGGGGATACAGCCTGGAATGCAGGATGGACGATGCCAGCATTTACGGCAGGCTGGGAGGTCCCATAATAGGTGCCGATATAAATCTGAAGAAAGACAAAGAAGGCAAATTTCTGGAAGGCAGGATAGGAGGGGTAGTCTTCGGGAAAGACCTCAGGGTGGAAATCGGCCATGATTACGCTCGGGGCCGCCTGGGAGGCGATGTGATAGGAAACGATATGAACTTTCCTGCGATGACGGCAAAATAACCGGCAGGTGCGGGGGGTTTTCGATGGATTCGACGTAGATCTTATTTTCCTTGCCGGCAGACTCGGCAGCAGCATTTTCGGGATGAAGTTCCTTATCTTTATGGCGCCGTTCTAGCGGCGGTAGCCTATTACTTTTATCTGGAATACCATAAAGAGGTGGTTCGAGCGGATCCAGAAGTGGATAAAATATTTTTCGGAACGGGAATGCTTTCAACGCATTTCTTATTTTTTATATGAGCTTCCTGAGCTTAATCCTAGCTGGGTTATTAAAAAATTTTGTCTTGAGGGAACCTTTTGGCAATCTAAAACGAATATATTAGAGAGAGGGAAATTCAAGTTCAGGAAGGGAGACCGGTTTTTATGGTAAATGTACTTATTCTGGCAGACGAAGATCATATCAGGGAATCTTTAAAGGAACTGGTATCTACGAATCCCCTCGTGAGTAAAATTTTTGATGTTAGTTCTACCAGTGAGGCGGTGAACATCGCAGAGAAGCGGTCTTTTGATATTGCGTTAATCTATATAGAGCTTGAAGCTGAAGAAGGGTTAGACGGCATATATATAGCAAAGATAATGCAGAAGCTCAATCCCAAAACCTATATTGTATTTTTATTGGGCTATCCCCAATATACTATTGACTCCTTTCAGGTAACCCCTGATGATTTTATACTCAAGCCTTTTATAAGAGAGAGGATAAAGGAGATAATATCTACTTTGGCGACAAAAGTAGTGATGAAAGGAGAAAATTTGCTTAAAAGTTCTTATAGAATAAGGCTCAAAATGGGTAATGAAATACTATTTTTAAAGCCGAATGATGTAATATTCATTGAAAGGCAAGGAAAAACCACCTTGATTCATACTAAGGAGAGCATTTATAAAATAGACAAATTGCTTATTGAGCTGGAGAAAGTGCTACCAGCAAATTTTGTGAGGGTTCATAGGTCCTTTATAATAAATATAGATAAAATAAAGCGAGTTAAGGAAGTAAGCAGAAGATCTTACGAAATAGATTTTTATGGTTACACTAAAACCGCCCAGATGAGTAGATATAAGTTTGAAGAGTACAAAGATATTTTCAGTAATTTCCAAGAGTGACATATTCTTCATATACAGAATATACATACTTTTGATACAGGACACTGATTTCGATTGAGAGATAAATGTATTCGGAATAAATAACTCTACTTCGGTTATTCATTCCGAATTTTGGACTATTCAACCCCATGAATGGGTTATTTAGGAAAAATGGAAGGAAATAACACAATTATAGAGAATATTGATAATATAATAAAAGATAACAGAGGTGATGATTATGAAGATATAGAAAACAAAAAAAGTAATCAAGATGAAGTATATCAAAATTTAAATTAAGACGTGCTATGAAAAGTCAATAGGTTATAGCAAAAATTTTTGACAATCACATGGAAATTCTGTTCATGCATTGTTGCCGGGTGGAGACCATTGATAATCCGGGTCATAAGGCCGGTTATCCTTCCAAAGAGAATAAATCAAGTGAACAAGTTTTCTTGCTACGGCTCCTGTAGCAACATTTAAATGCTTTCCCTGGCTGCGTTTTAGCTCATAATAAGCTTTCAACTCTGGGTTAAACCGACGGGCTGAAACCGCAGCTAACCACAAGCTGTTTCTTAAAACAGGGGAACCACGTTTGGACATGCGGTTACGAGTACCCTCAAACAATCCAGAAGCCCTTACAGTAGCATCTAAACCAGCATAGGCTACAAGAGCCCGGGGGTTAGGGAAACGGGAAATATCACCTATCTCACCGATAATTGCAGCAGCAAGGACAGGGCCAATGCCCGGAATAGTTTCAATTACGTGGCGATAAGGTGTCTCTTTACTGGGACGAAGCTCCTCCATAACTTCGTTAATAGCGTCCTCGATAACCTTTATCTGTTCTTCAATAAATTCAATTTGCTCAATCAGCAAACGAAGCTGAAGGGAGAAAGCGTCCAGAGCGATGGTAATACCGAAGGTTCCTTTAGCCAGAGATTGAATCTTTTTAGCTCTTTCTTCACCGAAACTGCCGCGGGAATGTTCTTTAAGGAAAGCAGATAACTCTGAAAGGTCCACTTCAGCCAACTCTTCCGGCGCCGGATAAGATTTAAGCAGCTCCTTTGAAGTCCGGATAAATACGTCGGAGAAGCAGCCGGGGTATTCTGGGAAAATCCTATCTAAGATACCAAGTACTCTATTCTTAAGGCTACCGACCTGGCGGATGAACTCAAAGCGGAG
>NZ_FRCR01000015.1 GCF_900142995.1 Caldanaerovirga acetigignens
GCTTTGTATTCGCCGAATACTCGGCGCAGAGTGTCACAAATCTCGCCCAACGTCGCATACGTTTTTACGCAGGTAATAATTGTCGGCATTAGATTCTCATTGGACAAAGCCTTTTTAGAAAGTTCATCTAAAGCGTTCTTTACAGCTAAATTGTCCCTCGTGGCTTTTAATTTACTAAGTTTTTCTTTTTGTATCCTTTCTACTTCAGGATCTACCTTTAATAAATTCTTTGGAGGTTCTTCTTCAATTTGGAATTTGTTTACTCCTACCACTATCCTGCGGCCTGATTCTATCTCCTGCTGATATCTATAAGCGCTGTCCTGGATTTCTTGCTGTATGTAGCCTTTTTCTATGGCTTTAGGCGCACCGCCCAGTTCATCTATTTTCTTTATATATTCCATAGCTTTTTGTTCTATGAGGTTTGTAAGGTGTTCTACATAGTATGAACCTGCTAGCGGATCTATGGTTTCTGTAACTCCGCTTTCATAAGCAATAATTTGCTGAGTTCTCAATGCTATCCTAACTGAATCTTCGGTTGGCAGTGCCAATGCTTCGTCTCTTGAATTGGTATGCAGGGATTGGGTTCCTCCTAAAACCGCTGCTAAGGCCTGTATTGTTACTCGCACAATGTTGTTGTCGGGCTGCTGGGCCGTTAACGTCGAACCGGCCGTCTGAGTATGGAAGCGCAGCATCATGGATTTCGGATCTTTTGCTTTGAAGCGTTCCTTCATAATCTTTGCCCATAGCCTACGGGCCGCCCGGAATTTCGCCACTTCCTCGAAAAGGTCGTTGTGTGCGTTGAAGAAGAAAGACAGCCTCGGAGCAAATTTGTCAACGTCCAACCCGGCTTTTATCGCCGCTTCTACATAGGCTATGCCGTTGGCAAGAGTAAAGGCCACTTCTTGAACAGCCGTCGCTCCCGCTTCCCTTATGTGATAGCCGCTTATGCTGATGGTGTTCCATTTGGGAACATGCTTCGAGCAGAATTCAAAAATGTCGGTGATGAGCCTCATCGAGGGTTCAGGTGGGAATATGTATGTTCCTCTTGCTACGTATTCCTTCAATATATCGTTTTGGATAGTGCCGGAAAGCTTATCTGAACTTACTCCCTGCTTTTCTGCAACCGCTATATACATGGCAAGGAGTATAGCGGCAGGGGCATTTATCGTCATTGATGTGCTGACCTTGTCAAGAGGTATTCCGTCAAAGAGTATTTCCATGTCCTGCAGTGAGTCGATGGCAACTCCAACCTTGCCTACCTCGCCTTGGGCAAGCGGGTGATCCGAATCATAACCTATTTGGGTCGGCAGGTCGAAAGCTACGCTGAGGCCCGTCTGGCCCTGAGATAGCAGGTATTTGTATCTCTTGTTGGATTCTTCTGCTGTTCCAAAACCCGCATACTGGCGCATGGTCCACAGCCGGCCCCTGTACATGGTGGGCTGAATTCCGCGGGTAAAGGGATACTCTCCCGGGAATCCAAGGTCATCTGTGTATTCCATTTCCTGCACATCTAATGGTGTATACAGCCGCTCTACTTCTAAGTTAGAGCCGGTATAGAACTTCTCGTATCTTTCTGGCGCCTTCTTTATCACTTTTTCTACCGTCGTGCTCTCCCATCTTGCCTTCTCTTCCTCAAGTTTCTTGAGGGATTCCTTGTCAAACACTCCTAATACCTCCTTTTGCATTTTTTCATTTGGGATATGCCCGGTACCAGCCTATTTTAAAATGGTAAAAATCTAAAAACACATCGTGATACCGGGCAAATTCATTGTAATATGAATTCAATCAATCAGCCGAGCACCGTATGAAGCAATATAGTCCATATTACCATGAACAGAAGTGCTATTGGATAAGTTGCCCCATATCCAGTAGCAACTTCATCGGTACCAGTGGCATCAATAGCTGCCCCAAGCCCCGGTGTACTAGTCATGCCTCCACATATAGCTCCTGCTAATAGAATCCAATTTATCTTCCAGACATATCTACCTATTAAAAATCCTACAAGTTCTGCAAAAACTCCTGCCACAAATCCTATCACCATCAAGGTAATTCCTGACTGCTTAACTACTTCCACTACACCGGCTCCACTTTCAATCCCTACGATTGCCAAGAAGAACGCCAACCCTAATTCCCTAAATGTAGCGAGTACTTCCTTAGGCATCATAGTGTTCAAGGGACCAATCTTTCCAAAATAGCCGAGAATTAGCGCGGATATTAGGACTCCACCGGTGGTTTCAAGCTTTATTGGTGTTGCAATACCAGGTATTTTAAAAGGAACGCTGCCGATAATGATGCCAAGCGCAAGAATGATACAATAGCTAAGTAAGTTGAAACTTTCCTTCGCCGGCTCTCCTGCAACTTTCTCCGATGATCCACCTTGCCCCATTTCCATCCTATACCTTTCGAGTTCCTTTTTCACATCTATCTTGAAGATGATAGGAGCTAACTGGACAAAAAGTATCACAAGTATTACGCCGAAGGGATAAGCGACAGCATGCCCTATTGTTATATTTGGATTGTTTTTTGTAGCTTCCAGCGCAGCTGCAAGGCCCGGCGAGCTGGTCAGAGCGCCAGTATATGTGCCAGATACCAAGTAAGGATCAAGCTCCCCCTGGAACATCAAAGTAAGAGCAAAAGTGGCAAAAGCTCCAGCAAAGGTTATTATTATCCCTAACAGAGCAAATTTAAAGCCATAGAGCTTCACTACCCTTCCTATGTCCTTAGCTGCCAGAAGTCCCACTGCTGAAACAAACAGTACCAAGCTGAAGGTAAAAAGTACTTTATCTACTTTATATCCGAGCGCTCCGAACACGAGACCAACGAAAAGTGCACCAGAAGTCTCAAGGCTTATACCTTTGATCTTAATTTTCCCCAACATTAGGCCGAGAGCAGTAGCAACAAAAAGGATGAAAAATTTATTTTCCATTATGCTCTTAATAAATGATTCCATAAATCAATTCCCTCCTTGCTATTTCAATCTAAGAGAAGACGCAGAATTTTCATATCACTATATCATCCTCCCTTTTTTCGAATAGTTTATATGCCATGAAAGGGCTTCCTCAAGGATGTGAGGCGTATGGGCAGATCCGCTAAAATCAATAGCTTTTTTGTAATATTCCATAAGTGCATCTCTATAATCTGGATGAGCACATTTTTGTATTATCTCCTTTGCTCTTTCCTTTGGACTAAGGCCCCTTAGATCTGCCAATCCTTGCTCTGTAACCACAACCATAACGTCATGTTCGGTATGATCTACGTGAGATACCATTGGAACTATGCAGGAAATGGCTCCATTTTTAGCAGTAGAAGGAGTAGCAAATATGGAGATGTAAGCGTTCCTAATAAAATCACCTGAACCTCCTATGCCGTTCATCATTTTGGTTCCCATGATGTGAGTGGAATTTACGTGACCGTATATATCTATCTCAATAGCAGTATTCATAGCTATGACCCCCAAACGGCGGATGACTTCTGGATTATTGCTTATCTCCTGCGGCCTAAGTATAATCTTGTTTCTATAAAAATCAATGTTTTTGTAAAATCTTTCAAGTCCCTCTTCTGAAGGAGTGACCGAAGTTCCAGAAGCTACGGTCATTTTCCCGCAATCTAAAAGGTCGAATACCGCATCCTGAATAACTTCCGAATAAAATTCAAGTCCCTCGAATGGCGAATCAACAAGTCCTCTCAACACCGCATTTGCTATATTGCCCACGCCTGATTGTAACGGCAGAAGGGTCTTGGGAAGTCTGCCATGCTTTACTTCGTTTTCCAAAAATTCAATGAGGTGTTCGGATATCTTCTTCGAAGTTTCATCTACCGGAGCAAGAGGTCTGACGCTATCCCTCCTATTTGTCAATACAACCGCAGCTATTTTTTGGGGATCACATGGTATATATGTCGTACCTATCCTTTTGTCAGTTCTTGTAATAGGAATCGGTTTGCGATAAGGAGGATTTTTCGGAATATATATATCATGCATCCCTTCGAGCTCCAAGGGCTGGCTTTCATTCAGCTCTATTATGACTTTTTCGGCCATTTGGACAAAAACGGGACTGTTACCTACCGATGTTGCTGGCACTATGCCACCATCTTTTCTTATAGCTACAGCCTCAATTATTGCCACGTCGATTTTCCCCAAAAAGCCGTACCTCACCATCTGCGGCATATGGCTGAGGTGAATGTCCACGAATTCAATCTTACCCGAGTTTATGCTATTTCTTATGCTGTCATTAGTTTGATAAGGCATCCTCTTGGCTATTACACCAGCTCTAGCAAGTGCGCCATCCAGTTCATCACCCACTGATGCCCCGGTATATAGGTTTATCTTAAGATTCTCTTTTTCTGCCCTTTTGGCTAGCGCAAGGGGTACTTCCTTTGGGTATCCAGATGGCGTAAAACCACTAGTACCTACCGTCATCCCATCTTCTATCAAACTTGCCGCTTCTTCAGCCGTCATTATCTTTGATTCAAGCTTTTTTAAACGCAGTCTTTCGCTGGATACAATCATTTTAACCACCTCATATAAAACTTTTTTATAAAACAAATTGCGGCCGCAATGGCACAACATCGCCATTACGGCCGCACATTATCCGCTTTTTGCAGTGAAAGGTTTTTCCACTGCCACGGACAAATGGCCTTCTAACTTTATTTTTGTTTGTTTAAATACTCCTTATATTTCAAATGACATATTTTTAACGCCGTTATTATAGATTTTTTAGCTGTTCCCCAGTATTGATTTTCGAATATTTTTATAATATCTTCGATCTTTTCAATATTTTCTCCAACTATGGCTTCTTTAAAAAAAGTCTTAGCAACACTTGTCGCCAATGTTATATCTGCATCTTTTATTACAGATGTCCTAGTATCTACCAAAATGGCAATCCCTACTACGCTGTATAATTTTTGAGCAGTTGTGTTATCTGGAAGCTTAGCATATCCAGTGATGACTATTTCATGTTCAGGCAGTTCTCCCATACTTTTTCCTCTCTTGTGAATTATTTCACTGTTGTTTGTTTGTAATATTCTACACATCCTTCAAAAATCCTTCTTCTTTCTTTTATGTATACAATATTTTTACATTATGGCTAATTCCTCATCGCGGATATCGGTTATAAACATGTGGCCGGGAGAATGGGTTATCATGATCTCCGGTTTTGATTCAAGAGCAACAGCCTGAGGTGTAACACCACAGGCCCAAAATACTGGAATTTCCCCTTCTTTAATCTGGACAGCATCGCCAAAATCAGGTTTTTCTAGAGCACATATTCCTATCGCTTCCGGATCCCCTATGTGCACCGGCGCACCATGCACCGAAGGAAATCGCGAAGTAACCTGTATCGCCCTTACAACTTTGTCCCTTGGTATCGGCCTCATGCTCACGACCATGTTGCCCCTAAAAATGCCGGCTGGCTTTGTTGGAATATTGGTAATGTACATCGGCACATTTTTTCCCTCTTCAATATGCCTGACTGGAATCCCATTCTCGAGCAAAGCCCATTCGAACGTGAAGCTGCATCCAATGAGGAAGGCCACAAAGTCCTCCCTCCAAAATTCGGTAATATTATCTACTTCCGCGTATAGTTCCCCTCTTTTATATACCCTATATTTGGGAATATCAGTCCTAATGTCAGCGCCGGGCGCCACGTTTTTGGGTTCCGGATCTCCGGGATCGGTGATCTCCAAAACAGGACACGGCTTAGGGTTTCTGAAGGCGAACAGCATAAAATCGTAGGCTAACTCCTTTGGCAAAACCACGAGATTTGCCTGGGTAAATCCCAGGGCAATTCCGCAAGTGGGCCCTTTCCACTGACCCTCCCTTATCATTTTTCTCGCTTCCTTGGCCCCTATCCTCTCCATCGCTATCCTCCTAATTCACTCTATGTTTTCCAGAATAACATCGTAATGCATTCCATTAACTTTCATATCAAAGTACTTTAAAGTTTTTAGCGAAGATTTTATTTCCTCTATATTTTTCTCCATCGCCCTCAATAAATCATGAGCTTCTTTTACCTTAACAGCTTTAAACTTAACCTTATCCCCCGGCTTAAGTTGAGCAAGTTTCGGCAAATCGCTCCAAATGCAGGTGGCAATTTTCGCATACCCACCCGTTGTCTGAGCATCTTTCAACATTATAATCGGACTACCGTTTGCCGGAATTTGGATAGCTCCCGGCACGATACCATCGGTTATAATATCGTGTTTTTTCTTTGCCCGAATTTGGGGCCCTTCCAACCTGTACCCCATTCTATCAGAGTCCTTCGTTATAGTATAAGTAGAATTTAAAAAAAGTTTTATATTATCCTCATCAAAGTAATAATCTTGAGGACCTAAAATAACCCTTATCTCGGCAACGTTCTCATAAGTAGGCACGTATCTTTCATCAACCCTGTAAAATTTGGCCGGTTTCTTTTCCAATTCTCTGAAAAGCAAGTCTTCCTTTTTCAACGGCCTTCCTTCTAATCCACCTAATTTACCCCTGGTATAGGTAGAAGCGCTCCCCATTATCACCTCCGCTTTAAATCCCCCGCTAACAGCAAGATACGCCCTACATCCAGAACTTACAGCCCCTATCGATAGCACATCACCTTTCTTCAAGGGGAAAGACGTCCACACCATTCTCCTTTTACCGTTAACTTCGACAGGAAGCTGCGCACCGGTTACTGCAACAGCCACATCTTCCAAAACTTCCAACGTTGGCCCCAGCACTGTAATCTCTAGCGCGGGCGCGTTTTCCTCGTTGCCAAGAAGGATATTAGCAACTCTAAAAGCAAACTCATCCATAGCCCCTGAAGTGGGCACTCCCTGACTTTCATAACCGTATCTTCCCAGATCTTGAATCGTAGTAAAAAGGCCCGGTTGCAATACCCTGAAAGTAGCCATTTTGATTCTCCTCCATCAAAAATTTCTATCGCTTTCCAATATATTCATAAGTCTTAATTTGATACATTCCTTTTTCGACTTCTTCTTTTATACTGAAGAACTCATCGGGCCCTATTCTGACGAATTTTATATAATTACCGGCTTCTAACAAAATCGGATTTTCCCTTTTGGGGTCGTAAAGTTTTACCGGCGTCTTCCCTATTAACCTCCATCCTCCCGGGCTATCCAAAGGATATATGCCGGTCTGGCTACCTGCTATTCCCACCGAACCTGCCTCAATCTTCTCCCGCGGCGTTTCAAGCCTCGGCGTCGCTATTTTTTCGGACATCCCCCCAAGGTAAGCAAACCCCATGGTAAAGCCGAGCATGTATATGCGGTAGAGGGGTTCTACGTGAATTCGTATTACTTCTTCGGGAGTTATCTTATGATATTCGGCGACGAAATCCAAATCCGGCCCGAACTCTCCGCCATAAGTCACGGGAATTTCTATGACTTTAGGTTTAAATGCATATTCTCCTGCCTTTTCATTTGAAGCGGCTTTTACGTATTCTGAGATTTTTTCAAAATCTATCTTTAGGGGATTGTACTTAATAAGCAGGGACCTGTACGTGGGAATCATGGAGATTATTCCATCTACCTTGGAATTCTTCATAAAATTGTACAGGTTCAATACTTTGGCGTTACATTCTTCCGATATTTCGTCACCATATTCAACGACAATAGCTCTATCGCCAGCAGGTAAAATCTTCGGTTTATCATACATAATAACTCATCCCCTTAAAGAAAACTTGCCATTGGTACAATTTGCACTCCGTTTTCCTCTAAAACAGTTTTTAATTTTCTCGCAAATTCTACCGCCTTTGGATTGTCTCCGTGCACGCATACGGTGTCTACCTTGACCTGTACCAAAGTGCCGTCTACCGCCTCCACATACCCTTCCTTTATCATTTTTAGCACCCTTTTGCAAGCTAGCTCTTCATCGTGAATCATAGCATTTGGGTGCTTTCTCGAAACTAGCGTGCCATCGGGATTTATATTTCTGTCCGCAAAAACCTCACACGCAAACCTAAGTCCCACCTCTTTTGCAGCTTTTTCCATAGCAGTTCCCGCCATACCCACGCAAATCAGATTTTCGTCAACCGCTCGTATAGCTTCCACAATAGCAAGGGCCACTTTTTCGTCCACTGCCGCCATATTGTAGAGAGCTCCGTGGGCTTTGACGTGCTGCAGATTAAGTCCGTGGGAATCTGCAAAGGCCTTCATCGCCCCTATTTGATAAATGACGTAAGCTCTTATTTCATCGAAAGATGCATCCAGGTTTCTCCTTCCAAAGCCCAATAGGTCGGGAAAACCCGGATGGGCACCAACTGACACATTATTTTCCTTGCAAAAGCGCACAGTTTTATCCATCACCAACGGGTCTCCTGCATGAAAACCGCAGGCTATGTTGGCAGAAGATATGTGCTTTACTATTTCCTCATCCATCCCTAATTTGTACGCCCCGAAGCTTTCTCCTATATCGCTGTTGAGGTCAATCCTGTAAATCATAATAACACCTCCGTAGAACATTTTTCATAAATAGTTATGCCAATGTTATAAATACAGCAAATTTCATACCAAATCATTTATGCCTGACGGAACTAAATTTTAAAAAAGTCCGTGTGCGATTTGGCACGTAACAAATTTCACTTTTTAAATCTATAAATTTGAGCTATCATTATAGTTGGCAGATGTACATCTATTGATTCAGTAACAGGGTGGAGGTGTGAAATTGAACGGTCCCTTTCTATCAATGATGCTTTTCTTTATTTATACGATAATGATGATATATTCTGCAAGAAGCGGTTTTTACGATACCTATAATATGGAGGATTTCTTTGTAGCAGGCCGATCTTTAAACGCATTTTATTCCACTGCTACTTTTCTTGCCACGTGGTTCAGCGCCGCTTCGATCTTAGGACTGGGCGGCTCTATATACATTTATGGAATTTCTTCGATTATTTATAGTATAATACCATGGTTTTGCGGCGCCATCTTTTTGATATTAATCTCCAGGCGCTTGCGGGAAGAATTTAGTCTTTTCACGTATCCTGAGTTCTTCAGTATCAGATACAAGTCAAAATTAATGCAGCTTTCAACTGCTCTCATAATGATATCTTCCTATATATTTTACATAACAATGCAAATTAAGGGTTTTGGCCTTGTCATGAGCATATTGCTCAACATACCTTATACCGCCGCCATTTTTTTGCTTTACCTTTACATCCTATACACCACTTTTGGAGGGCTTTACTCCGTGGTAAAAACCGACGCCATCAATGCATTCATCATATTTTTTTCATTTTGTGCATTCGGAATATACATAATCATTCAAAATAAAGGTGCTGTCAATTTGATTCAAAAAGCTGCTCTCATTAGCACTTTCCCTGTTTCTGGATGGAATATAAAAACTCCTCCGGGTGGATTGCTGGATATCTTCTGCAAAGGCCTTCAACCTCCTGCATACCTTTTTACTTCGTTTTTCGGATGGGGCCTTGGACTTGCTGCAAATCCTCAGTATGTAATAAGGATAATCTCTGCAAAGGATGCAGCAACATCAAGAAAAATGATAATCTACTCAATCCTGTTGCTTTCAGTCATATATACTTTTATAGTATTCGGTGCCCTAGGTCTTCGCACCTTAATTCCCACATCTGACCCCGTTGGAAACATAGACGAAATAATACCGACATTGCTGAGCCATGTATCTCCAAACTACCTTACCGGCATTATCCTCGTGGGTATTATAGCTTCTTCAATTTCCACTGCAAACTCAGAACTTCTTTTGATAGCTAACAGTTTTACCTACGATATACTTAAGAATTTCAGGAAAGGCGTAAGCGAAGAAGAACTCATCAATTTAAATCGGATTGTGATTGCACTAGCCGGAACACTATCCTTGATTTTATCCTTCAATCCTCCGAAAAACCTAATCGAATTCGGTGGAAATATATGGGGAATATTTTCTTCGTCAACGTTTGTTGCGCTATATGCCGGTATTTTCCTGAAAAGCGCAACAAGATCTGCAGCAGAAGCTTCATTTATCTCCGGACTTCTTGCCTACTTCTTATTTTTTATGATTCAGGATTTCACACATTCTCCCATTATAATGTATATTCATCCCGGCTTGCCAGGGTTTGCCGCTTCTTTGACAGCTTTTATCATTGCGGAATGGAGGTCTAAGCGTGGGGAGCATTGAACTTAAAATTCTAATTCCATTTCTGATTATTATAGTGCTTTCCTTAGCAGTTCTAGGAATTACGTCGTATTACGGGTCGTACACGATAATTAAGGATATATTGTCCAAACTTCCCGAAAATTACACTCGAACCATAATAAGCGAGGATTATATTACCGCAAGGCTTTTCGACCTTCAAAAGTATACAATTTTGGTAGCAATTATAGCAATATTAGCTTCATCCCAGCTCACTATATTTTTTGCATATAGTATAGTAATGCCCATAAAAAAGTTAGCTATTGCCTGCGATGAACTTGCCCGTGGCAATTTCGATACTAAAGTGGATTATAGTCGGAACGATGAAATCGGAATTTTAAAAAATGCCTTTAATTCCATGGCCGAAAAGCTAAAACGTCATATAGAAGATGTAAGCCGGCTAAAAGAACTAAACCAGAAAATTTTAGACGGCATTAATTATGGGATTATCCTTTTTTCTCAAAACGGCGAAATACTGATTTTCAACAAAACAGCAAAAAAGCTCTTCGACAAAAATCACCAGTTTTTTTACTGGGCAAAGGATTTTATAAAAAATTACTTGAAAAAAAATAGACTTTCTCAAAAAGATGTAGCAAAGTTGCCTTCCGAAGATGGCATGTCAAAATATGTTGAATATGAAGTAACTCCCATGGGCGAAAACCTTATCCTCTGCTTTTCCGACGTAACAGAAGAAGTAAAACTCAAAGAAAAAATAGAGCATATAAACCGCCTTGCGACAATAGGCGAAATGTCGGCTGCCCTAGCTCATGAGATCAGAAACCCCCTTCAAGGGATTAAATCTTGCTTTCAGGTAATAGAATCAATGTCTTCACTGGCCGAAGATCATACATCGAAACAACTCTTTGCCGCAATTTACAGGGAAATTGAAAGGATAAACTGGATCATTACAAGCCTGCTTCATTATGCTCGTCCTTCGGAGCCGATACCCAACAATATATCACTCAAGAAAATTGTCGAGGAAATAAAACCATTTATTCTGCCTCTTCTAAAGGAAAAAGCTTTGGAATTAAAATGTTCATTCCCGCAAGAAGATGAACTTTATTTAGATCCCAATCATTTAAAACAAATACTCATGAATGTAATAACAAATGCAGTAAAGGCAAGCAAAAATAAAGGCAAGATAGAAATATCACTCCGATTAATTGGTGATGAAGCAATTTTGTGCATAAAAGATGAGGGCATTGGTATACCAGAAGCTTATATTTCTAAGATCTTTAATCCATTTTTTACCACATTTAATGATGGCACAGGACTGGGACTTTGCGTTGTCCAAAGTCTGACCATAAAAAATAAAGGCCGAATATGGATTGAAAGTACCCAAAATCGAGGAACGACAGTGTACCTGGCATTTCCGCGTTCATTTTCGCACCATTCGTGCGAAAATGCAAATTAATCTTGTTGAATGCAACTGGCTTCTAATGCCTTTTGAATAAGGTTCGGATTTAATTTTCTTTATTGGAATGAAATATGCATATTCATGAGAGCGCACAACGCATATTAAATTAAAAGAAAATTTCTGCAGCGGGAGGTGTTATGTGTAAGATATCTCATTATGAACATTTAACTGACAAAAAACTAATAGTGCAAAAGGAGGTTCTCCATGGAAGGCAGAAAAACCTTATGGCAAAAACTTAAAAATATTGGTCCGGGGGCGATAGTCGTAGCTGCTTTCATAGGTCCCGGTACCGTAACTACTTGTACCTTAGCTGGCGTCAATTACAAGTTTGCACTCCTTTGGGCTATGCTCTTTTCAACAATAGCAACCATAATCCTCCAGGAAATGTCAGCTCGCATAGGAATAGTGGCTAATAAAGGCCTGGGAAGTACAATCAGGGAAGCTTTTGAGGAAAATCCGACGGTAAAAGTTATAGTAATAGCTCTTGTCATAGCAGCCCTAGGAATCGGAAACTCCGCTTTCCAAAGCGGCAATATCAGCGGAGCTTCTATGGGATTACAGGTCATACTCGGGGGCTCTAAACAACTCTTTGTTGTGTTGATTGCTTTAGTTGCAAGCATCCTCCTCTGGACCGGAAGTTATAAGCTCATTGAAAAAGTACTTCTTGCAATAGTCATAATGATGAGCATTGTTTTTATAGCCACAGCAGTAATAATTTCACCGAATTGGAGTGAAGTTATAAGAGGGCTTTTCGTCCCTACGATCCCTCAAGGTGCGCTTTTGGTAACTTTAGGCCTTATAGGTACTACCGTTGTTCCGTATAACTTATACCTGCACTCTTCCGCAGCAGTAGAGCGCTGGGGAGGCTATAAAGACAAAAAAGAAGCTATTTCGGAATCCAGATTAGATGCGATAATCTCTATAGGTTTAGGCGGATTGATTTCCATGGCAGTAATAATCACATCATCCTCTATGTTTGGGACAGGCGTACAAATTAAATCTGGAGCTGACATGGCACGTCAGCTAGAGCCCCTTCTAGGGCCATGGGCAAAGTGGTTCTTTGCTTTAGGGCTTTTTGGTGCCGGAATATCGTCGGCAATGACCGCACCTTTGGCGGCAGCTTATGCTATTACGGGTATATTGGGGTTAAAGAGTGACTTAAAGGCAAATTACTTCCGCGCTATCTGGCTAATCGTAATATTGATTGGTGCTACAGTAGCTTTTATAGGGGCAAACCCGGTTCAGGTAATAGTCTTCGCCCAAGCAGTCAACGGTATACTGCTACCAATTTCAGCAATACTTCTAATCCTAGTAATAAACAACAAAAAGATAATGAAGGATTTCGTCAATACAACCGTATCAAACATACTCGGATATTTTGTAGTAGCAGTAACAGTAGTCCTAGGCTTGAGAATGATCTTAGTCGCCTTAAAAATAATATAAATTTTTTACGATTTTTTGGGCCTTTACGGCCCTTTTCTTTTGCATTAAAATATTCCTATCGAACATGTATCTGCACAGGGTGATAAAACGATGGAGAGGTCTCAAATTTTAATAGTAGATGACGAGCCATCAATATGTAGCGCCTTAAAAATGGCTCTTCAAGCAGAAGGTTATTCAGTCAAAACCGCTCTAAGCGGCAAAGAAGGGCTAAACATTCTAAAAAATCACTCTTACGATGCGGTCATTCTAGATCTTCGCCTACCCGACATTGATGGAATGCAACTCATTGAAAAAATTAGAGAACTTGCCTATGATACTATAATTATCATAATCACTGCCTTTGGAGATACGAAGGCAGCAGTAGAAGCTGTAAAAAAAGGCGCCTACGATTTCATAACCAAACCATTTGACCTAACCGAAATCAAACTTTCTCTGGAAAGAGCATTAAGAGAAAAAGCATTAAAGAGCGAGAATGAGCTTTTGAAATTAAAACAAGAAAGAACAGTATTCATAACCAGCGATAAAAGAATGCTTGAAATTTTATCTCAAATTGATATTATCGCTCAATCAGATTCAAACGTTCTTATAGAAGGAGAAACTGGCACTGGAAAGGAACTCATTGCAAGGGTTATTCATGAGAAAAGCCGGCGGTCGTCTGGCCCTTTCGTGCCCATAAATTGCAGCGCTCTCCCTGCAAGTCTTTTCGAAAGCGAACTCTTCGGCTACGAGAAAAATGCCTTTACAGGAGCAGGGGATAGGAAAAAGGGATTATTTGAACTTGCCAATAATGGCACCCTATTCCTCGACGAAGTAGGTGAATTACCCTTAGAGCTTCAATCCAAATTACTTCGGGCTTTAGAAGAAAGAAAGATTAGAAGAGTAGGTGGTCTGTCATATATTCCTGTCAATGTCCGCATAATTTCAGCTACAAACAAAAACCTAAAGTATGAATCCGAACAGGGTAATTTCAGATCTGATCTTTATTTTCGCCTTTGCGTATTCAACATAAAGATCCCGCCCCTCCGGGAAAGAAAATCCGATATAGTCCCACTTATAGAATACTATCGCAACTTTTTTAATAAACTTTTTAAAAAGAACATAAAATGTTTTTCTGAAGGCGCTGTCAGCATTCTTCAAAAATACTCTTGGCCCGGTAATGTGAGGGAGCTTAAAAACATACTTGAGCGGGCTTTTATTCTTGCTCAAAAGGACATAATTACAGAGCGCGAATTGCCATCAGAACTATTAGAACTAAAAGAAGGTGAAAATGCAAAATTTGAAATATCAACAACTAATTCCTTTATTCCCCTGGAAGAGTTGGAAAAAAGACATATAAAGGAGGCTCTTGAAAGAACCCAGTGGAACATAACTAAAGCTGCAGAACTTCTAGGCATAAGTCGCTTTGCCCTACAGCGCCGGATTAAAAAATATTTCGCTAATGAGAAAACTTAACCGACAAATTCTTCCAGTTTTTCTATCTGCTTTATCATAATTTTTTTCTGGCTTACTTCTATTATGCCTTCCTTCTTGAGTTTGTTTAGACACTTAGTTACTGTTACTCTATCGCATCCGATTAATTGAGCGATATTCTCGTGGGTCAAAGGTAAATCTATAATACGTCCGTCATCTAATACCTTGTTCTGCTGGCAACACAGTCTGAGCAATACATCGCAGAGCTTGCCCAATGAATCTTTAAATAAAAGGTCATAAAGCTGCATCATCAATATCCTGAACTTTCTACACATACTATGGGTTATATATTTATATGCTTCAGGGTTACTCTTTAAAATTCTTTCCAAATCTTTTTCAAACAACACAGAGATTTCACTATGTTCCATGGCTTGCCCCTCAATCATATCTTCTCCACCGCCTAAGTAAGCAAATTCCCCGAAAATTTCCCCTGGTTGGAGAAAATAAAGGATCTTTTCCCTTCCATTGTACCCAAAAACCGATTGTTTCACCCGGCCTTTAGTCACTATAGCTATATAAGCTTCACTGCTATTGATTTTTATTATCTCACCCTTTTTGTAAAATTTCTTCGAACCTTGCTTGGCTAAATCAAGAAAAAAACTTCTCATCTTCTCTTGTCTTTTGATATCAAATATCTTTTCGTAATAATCTCTCATTTCTATCAACCCTGAATTTAGAATTTGACCTTTCTAGTTTATTTAAGTAATTATTGTAGATATTATAACAAAAAAGCAGGTACTTAGCACCTGCTTTCACTATAATAAAGGTTGTTTTATTTTAATTAAATTAAAATCGACTGCTCTATCGCTACTGTCAAAGCTTTTACAATCTCATTTAGCCCCATAGCCGGAGTGTTTTTCTTATCCACTACCTGTTCGAAAAGATAAGGCACGTGGATGAACCCTGCTTTCATGTGTGGCCTTTTTTTAGAAGCGTAATACAAAACACCGTACATCACGTGGTTGCAAACATAGGTACCTGCGGTATTCGAAACTTCTGCAGGAATTTTTTCCTTTTTTATGGCCTCCACAATCCTCTTTATAGGCAGGGTAGAAAAGTAGGCATTTTCTCCGTCGGGAAATATCGGCTGGTCTATAGGCTGATTACCTTCATTGTCAGGTATTCGGGCGTCATCAACGTTGATTGCCACCCTCTCTACAGAAATGGCATATCTCCCTCCCGCCTGACCTACACAAATTACCACATCCGGATTTTCTTTTTCGATTTCGCTAAATAATACATCGAGGCTCTTTCTAAAAACCGTAGGGAGTTCCCTAACCACCACCTGTGCACCATTTATTTCTTTTGGAAGGAGTTTTACCGCTTCCAGAGCTGGATTTACCTTTTCTCCACCAAATGGTTCAAATCCCGTAACAAGCACTTTCACTGTTAATTCCCCTTTCTCTTAAAATGCAAGAACAAGCATAAGGATTATGTGAATTATAAGTAAAACTATTCCCACTGGAATCTGCTTTTTAATTATCATATACTTATCCTTCAATTCCAAAATTGACGCCGAAACTATATTAAAGTTTGCGGCCATAGGAGTCATAAGAGTGCCGCAGTATCCAGCGGTCATCGCAAGCGCTGCTGCAACAGCAGGATCTGCACCCTGATTCAGTACAAATGGCACCCCCACGCCAGCCGTTATGACTGCAAAAGCGGCAAAAGCATTGCCCATTATAATGGTAAAAAGTGCCATTCCCACACAGTACGCAATGACCCCTAATGTTATGTTATCTGCTGGTAATATCGCACCTATCCCTTTTGATATGACTTCTCCTACTCCCGCGGCATTAAATAGCGCTCCCAGAGCCGCTAACAGTTGAGGTAATATAGATGCAGGACCTACCTGATGAAGCAGCCTTGCACTTTCCCTAGTTGCTTCGTCAATTCTCGCACCTGTTGTGACAAAACTAATCAAAAGCGCAATTACAGCTCCTATTCCTAAACCGACAAGTCCCCCGAGCTTGGTAAATTGGGCTATTCCGAAGGCCGCCACTGCTATGGCTAATGCAGGGACAAAAAGTTTGTTTCCTATTTCGGCAGCTTTTTTCTCCTTAAATTCAGGAGAAGATGTAAAAAACTTCCCTACTCTGACCTGCTTGAAAGCAGCAAGGATCGCCATAACAAGTATCATCGCGCCGACAACGTTTTTGGGTATATACCTGCCGATAGTAAAAACTAAACCGAGGATAGCCCAAAAGAGCGAAGTTCCTATCCTGCACTCTTGTTCTTTTCCATTAAAAGCATAATACGCAGCGATAAAAGATATAATTCCACACATTACGTAAAGCAGTTCAAGAAGTATATTCTGCATAATTATACCCCCTATGCCATTTTTTTCTTACGGATAAGTTTTTTGTCATAATACAAAAATTGAACTGCTGAAACAATAACTGCAATTACGGCAATTGGAATTGATGCTTTCGCAACGGCAAGGGCCTCAACATTAAATCCAAGTTCTTTTAATACCCCAATAATAAGGAGTACTCCACCAGACGCCACAAAGACGTTCTGTCCGTAGAAGTTCCCATAATTTTCTGTAGCTCCCGCAAGCCCCTTTAATTCTTCAATGTCCTGTTCTTCTAATTCACCATAATTATTTTTTGCAGAACCTTCTGCCATAGGAAGGATTAAAGGTCTTATAAATTGCACGTGCCCACCTAACCTTAAACTCAATGCAGCAGCTAGCGTCCTGAGAGCGGTATATATCACGAATAATCGCCCTGGCGTTAGTGATTTCATTTTTCCTATTAGATACGCAGCTCTTTCTCTAAGTCCGTAACACTCGAGAATTCCTATAGCAGGCAATGTCACAAAAAACACCGTCATATATCTGTTTGTTATAAAGGCATCTCCTAATGCAGTAAGTATCTGGTTAAAACTCATGCCAGCCGTAAGTCCCGTAGCCAATCCTGCAACAACAACCACAGCTATCGGATCGAGCTTTAATGCAAAGCCCACAATGATAATTAAAATGCCGATTAGTTTAATCATACTATACCTCCTGTCCTTTTTTTATCAATATTAAAAAAAATACAGATCTATTACTGTTGCGTAGACTACAAATTTTGAAATTAATTGTCTAGACATGCGAAAAGTAGAAAAGCAGAAAGTGATTTTAATTGAGAATAAATTATAGCATTATGAGAATAAAATTTATAGAGGCAACAAAACGAGGAGAGTGTTGTAATGATTTCAAGAAACCAACTAAGAGGTATTACTTTTGGAGTTATCTGGTGTTTGATTTCATGGATTCCATATTACACGGACTATTTATCTATCTTTCGGCCAATTATAGGAATTCCTGCTTACCTAGGCCTTAATCTAGAACTTTTGCTGAACAAAGGAGATTCTTTCGCTTACAGCATCTTAATAGGCGCCGGAATAGGATTTGTTATTAGTAGCCTTGTCGGATTTGCAAAAGATGGAATCAAAATAATAGGACTTTTCCCGCGAAATAGGAAAAAGCTTTATAAAAGGGGCATTTAAAAGCCCTTTTTTTGTTAAGTTGTATCTATGAAAGATATAGCTAATAAGATTCGCATTACCAATTTAGTTTTAAAATGTCCAATATTATGCTATAATTACTTGTGGTCAAAAAAATATTTTGGGAGTGGATATGCTTGAGTTTAGAGAATTCACTTACACTTCTGGGAGGCCTTGGGCTTTTTATTTATGGTATGAAGCTTATGGGAGAAGGTTTGGAAAGAGCTGCTGGGGACAGGCTGCGTGTAATATTGGAATATTTTACTAGAAATCGGTTCATAGGAGTCCTTACAGGTACATTAGTAACTGCACTAGTACAAAGCAGCAGCGCCACCACAGTAATGGTAGTCGGACTTGTCAATGCACGTATAATGGACCTCATGCAAGCCAGCGGCGTTATAATGGGTGCAAATATAGGTACAACCATAACCGCCCAGCTCATAGCTTTTAAACTTACTAAACTCGCCCTTCCTGCAATCGGTTTGGGTACCGCCATTCATTTGTTTTCAAGAAATAAGCGCCAAAAATTTTTAGGCCAAGTAATACTCGGCTTCGGTCTTTTATTCTATGGAATGCAAACAATGGAGATTGCCTTAAAACCTCTCTCAAAAATGCCTGAATTTGTGAAATTCATGACTAACTTCAGTAAAACACCTATACTAGGCGTATTAGCGGGATTTATAACAACTGGCATAATTCAGAGCAGCAGTGCTACCATTGGGATCCTCCAGGCATTAGCAGCACAAGGAATAGTAGATATTTCTATAGCTTTACCCATCTTATTTGGGGATAACATAGGCACATGCGTAACTGCCCTGCTTTCCAGCATAGGAACTAATGTCACTGCCAAAAGAGCAGCATTTATTCACCTTCTTTTTAATATAATAGGTACGATAATATTCCTGCTCATTTTACCCATTTTCATAATATTCATCGTCCACACTTCATTAGATCCCGTAAGACAAATCGCAAATGCCCATACCTTTTTTAACGTTGCAAATACGGCAATCCAGCTTCCCTTTGCTGCACTATTGGTCAAGATAGCAACGTACTTAATACCAGGCAAAATTGAAATCATAGAAAAAGGCACAAAATATATAGACGAAAGATTCCTTGAAACTCCTGTATTCGCTTTGACACAAGCAAGAAAAGAAATAGCCAGAATGGGAGAACTGGCATTGAAAAACCTTCAAGAAGCCATCAAACTCTTTATGAATTTCAGCGAAAATGAAACCAAGGTTCTCAGGGAAAGAGAAGTAGTGATAAATGATTTGGCAAGGGAAATTACCAGATATGTCTCACTTCTTTCGCAAAAGCCCTTATCTTCTGAAGAATCAAAGGCGATTGCGGATATGATAAATGCCGTCAATGATATGGAACGGGTCGGCGACCACGATGTGAATATTTTGGAACTTGCCGAATACAAAGATGAACATAAACTTCCCTTCACAGACGAAGCTATAAAAGAGCTTCTAGAAATGGCATCTTTAGTTGAAGAAAGTTTCTCTTATGCAATAAATGCATTTCAGGACTTTGATTCAAAACTTGCGGCTACAGTAGTTCAAAACGAAGATAAGATTGACTCTATGGATCGTAAACTGAGAGAAAATCACATAAGAAGACTCAATGAAGGAAAATGTAATCCGAGTTCCGGTGTCATTTACCTAGATTTAATAAGCAACCTTGAACGCATAGGCGATCATGCTTTCAATGTAGCGTCTTATATTCTAAAAATGGACAAACATTATAAAAGACCAACCGTATGGTAAAAAGGGCCGTTTTTAGTGCGCTGCCCTTTTGGTTATAATATAATAATGGTTATAATATAATAAAAAAGAGCAAGGTCTTAACCTTGCTCTTCTTTTGCATCTTCTAGATCCCCTTTTTCGCTAAATGACTCTTCTTCCACCACTTCTCTGCCGCAATAAGGACATTTCCATACTCTTAGATCTGCTGCAGAATAAGACCTTTTTAAACAGTAAGGACATACAGAGTATGGCAAAACAAACCCCCCATATTTTTTATGACTTTTAATTATTTTATATAAAAGCTCCGCTTCGCTTCCCAAATTTATTTAATTCAACGCTTTCTTCTTAAATCCTCCATAGGAGGTAACATTTATGAACATTTTTCTTAAGATTTTTTTGTACAGCTCCCTCTCCGGCCTAGCAGTAATACTGGGCGGCTTTTTTGGGACGAAAAAAATTCCGGATAAAATATTTGCCTTTATACTCACTTTCGGTTCAGGGGTGCTAATTTCGGTATTATCTTATTCTCTAATGCATGAAGCATATCGTCATTCAGGTGCGGTACTCACATCTTTGGCTTTCTTGACAGGAGGAATCGTATTTTACGCTTTAGAAAGATTCCTTGTGAATAGAGTTACTCCTGGTATGGGCCTTATACTTGGGACCGCATTAGACGACCTACCTGAAGCACTCAGCATGGGCATAGGTTTTGCAAGTGATACAGGGAGGCTGGGCATAGTGCTTGCGCTTTCGATTTTTTTACACAATATCCCGGAGGGCATCTCATCCACTACTGAATTAATAAGAGAAGGCAAATTTTCATCTAAGGCCGCTATGACTTTAGCAGGGTTAATTGCTTTGCTTGACCCTTTCGCAGCATTAAGCGGATACTATTTGCTAAAGGATATAGGTCAAACCTGGCTCGGAATGATAATGGCCTTCTCTGGAGGTTCAATTCTTTTTATGACCGGTACAGATATGATTCCAAAGGCTCATCAAATAGGCGATGAAATCGACAATATGGGTCTTCTCATCGGCTTTCTTACCGCCTTTCTCCTGAGCAGACTTATGTGAAAAAAATGCTTATTCATTGATTTTTGCAAAACAGGTTTTCCCTTTATTGTAGAAGAATATTATTCCTATTTCATTTTTTCTAAAATCGTTCGTCAAGTCATAACGGAAAATTCCATAATTAATTTTCTTCCATAATTCTCTTTCTGATAAACTTTGAGCTTCCGGCAAATTCTGTTCCAACCAATGCCTGTCGCTCAAAATCAACCTCACTTTATCTTTGAGTTTCCTGTCCTCTTTTAGCTCTACACAATCGGGAACAGAACCTTTACCGCCAGAATAAAAAAAGTCAAATTTAATAAGGTCTTTCACGAGCATTTCTTCTACCTTCAAGGTTTTTGAAAAATCTTCGAGGTAATCGTATAGCGACTTTAGAGAAAGTTCTTTTCTGAAAAGGCCTTTTCCCCGCCAGTACCTGTACATCTCATAATAAAAATCAAAAGGTCTTTTAAAGGTTTTCGCAAGGTAGCCTAATGTAAACTTAAAACGGCCGGTATTGTAGTACTTATCGATGAGCTTTGCGATACCTTTGAGCACCGATAGTTCTTCATATCCTATCCACCGGTTGTAGAGGATTTCATAAGGAGCGCAAGACCTATAGACTATTCCGTACTCCTTCGCCTTTTCCCTCAGAACAGTACCTTTCAAAAGTTTCAAAAACCCCAATTGAATTTCATCGGGTTCGAGTCGGTATACATCGTCAAAAGCCTCGCTGAAACTTGCAAAGTCGTCATAAGGAAGGCCAGCGATTAAATCGACGTGGAGTTTTATCCCTGCTTTTTTTAAAAGTTCGACGCCCTTTATAGCTTTCTTAAAATCGGGATTTCTTGAAATTTCCTTTAAGCTTACAGGATTAGTCGTTTGTATTCCGACTTCAAACCTGAGCCTTTCTTCGATCCCCTCAAGAGCTTCTAAAAATCTGTTGTTTACAAGCTCCGGATTCACTTCACAGTGAAAAACCGTATCTCCGCCCAATCGTTTTATTATATTTAAAATCGCTGTCGCTCTTTCGGTATTGCAGTTAAAAGAACGATCTACTAATTTTACCAGAGGGACATTTTTACCTACAAAAAAAGCAAGGTCCCTTTCTACTTTATCGAGGCTTGCCACCCTCACGGTGGAATCTAATGATGAAAGACAAAAAGCACATCTAAAAGGGCAGCCCCTTGACGTCTCGTAGTATACTATCCTGTTTTTTAAATCTTCACTTTCGTCGTATGAAAAAGGTATTCCATCCAACGATACAAATGGACCTCTTTCATTAACACGTATTCCACCATTTCTGCGGTAGGCTAATCCGGGAACTTCCTCAAAAGAAAGATAACCACGCATAGCATCTATAAGCTTTTTAAAGGAAAGCTCCCCTTCTCCGACGATGATGAAATCCACATAGTCGCATCCTTTTAAAACTTCACCGGCATCGTATGAAACCTCCGGGCCGCCGAAGACTATCACAACTTCTGGTCTTACCTTCTTCAGGTTTTCCGCCAAATAATGTATATCTTCAATATTCCAGATATAACATGAGAAAGCCACAATGTCGGGCTGTTTAAAAATAATTTCGTCCAATATATCATCCATATTGTCGTTAATTGTGCCTTCAAAAATCTCGATGTCCTCCAAGCCGCAAAAAGCTGCTATATTCCTAATCGCAAGGTTCGTATGTACGTATTTTGCATTTACACCTATCAACAATATCTTCATCTTTATCCTCCACCGTAAATCCGCTTATTGTCTTTGTCTATACTTACTGAACAATAAGTAAAAGGTGTTTTTCTCCTAATAAGACTCGGTTACCTCTATTAATTCAACATTATCTGAACTCTTCTTTATAAATCCTTTAATATCAAATCTCTCCTCTGCCTTATGGACATCGTCCAGTTTCGGTCTAGTTTTCGGATGTTCAGGGACAAATATGGAACAACAGTCGGCATACGGCTCAATGGAAATGTCGTAAGTGCCGATTTTTTTAGCCAGATCAATTATTTCCACTTTATCGAATCCTATGAGCGGCCTGAATACCGGCAGTCTTGCCACCTCATTAGTAGCCACCAAAGCTTCCATGGTTTGGCTGGCCACCTGCCCAATGCTTTCGCCAGTTATCAAAGCCTTTGCACCGATTTTTGTTGCTATTTCCTGGGAAATTCTAACCATCATCCGCCTCATCAATATTGTCAAAAGTTCGTTGGGACCTTTTTCTCCCAGTTCTTTGAGGACATCAGTAAAATTTACCACATGAAGGCGGATTTTGCCGCAATATTCTGCAAGAATCCGGCACAATTCAATAACCTTTTCTTTGGCCCTATCGCTGGTGAATGGAAAGCTATGAAAGTAAACTGCCTCTATCGCAACTCCCCGTTTCATCACCATGTATCCCGCGACCGGACTGTCAATTCCACCGGACAGCAAAAGCAGAGCCTTCCCGTTCGATCCCACAGGAAGGCCACCGGGACCCGGGATTCTTTTGCAATAGACAAACCCTTTTTCCCTTACTTCTACATTGACTTCAATGTCCGGATTATGGACATCCACCTTGAGTCCTTTTAAGTTTTTCAGAATATGAGCACCCACCATGCGGCTTATATCCGGAGATTTAATCGGAAAAGACTTGTTGGTTCTTCTGCTTTCTACTTTAAAGGTCTTACCTTTGTAATCGACTTCTTTAACTGCTTCCAGGGCAGCACTTTTGATTGACTCTATGTCCAGGTCACAGCTTTTTGCAGGACTTATTGCTACAATCCCGAAAACCTTTTTTAGCCTTTCTATCACTTCATCCTGTGGTCCCGCTACCCTCACGTATATTCTCCCGTGGGTTTTCTTTACATCCAACCCTTCAAACCCTTCGAGGGCCTGTTTTATCCTTTTTATCAAAATGCCTTCGAAAAACGGGCGGTTCTCTCCCTTTAACCCAATTTCTCCGAAGCTCAAAAGGTAAATGCTTTCCATCCTCTACCTCCGAACGTATTTTCTTAATTCATTCACTTCTTTTTTCAAAATTTCCACTGTATAATCAATATCCTCGATAGAAAGAAACGGAGATAAGCTAAAACGAATAGCACCTTCTATCTCTTCATCGGTCTTGCCCATGGCGGCGAGCACATGACTTTTTACGCTTTTGTGCGACGAACAGGCCGACCCCGTAGATACATATATACCGTGAGATTCTAACGCGTGAAGAAGGACCTCCGCTTTCGTTCCGAGAAAGGATATATTAAGAATATGCGGCGCACCGTCATCCGGACCATTTAATACCGAATCCGGTATTTCCGAAAGAATTCCGGTCTTCAACCTTTCCTTTAATTCTCTCATCTTAACCTGCCATAAGCCAAAATTTTTAAATACAAGTTCTGCCGCTGCCGAAAAACCTGCTATCCCAGGGACGTTTTCCGTCCCTGAACGCAATCCTTCTTCCTGACCTCCTCCGTTAAATAAGGGCGTTATTTTCGTCCCTTCCCTGACAAACAGCGCTCCCACTCCCTTAGGTCCGTATATCTTGTGGGCGCTCAACGACAAGAGATGTACGCCGGAAAGATTAGGGATTAGCGGAACCTTTCCAAAAGCCTGGACTGCATCCACATGAAAAAGGGTATTTTTGTTTTGCGATATAATTTTTGCGGCGTCATGGATGGGCTGTATTGATCCAACTTCGTTGTTTACGTACATAATGCTTACAAGTATTGTATCGGATTTTATCGCTTGTTTTAATTCTACTAAATTTATATGCCCCTTTTCATCCACATTAAGATAAGTAACGGAAAAACCTTCTTCTTCCAATTGTTTAAATACATCCAGCACAGAGGGGTGTTCTATCGATGTGGTTATAAGGTGCTTTCCATATCGCTTTCTGGCGTAAGCCGCTCCCTTTATCGCCAGATTGTTGGATTCAGTGCCGCCAGATGTAAAATAAATCTCCCTTGCTTTCACACCTAAAAACAAAGCCAATTTTTCCCTGGCTTTATTGACTATTTTTTCAGCTTCCATACCTTTTCGGTGAAGCGAAGAAGGATTCCCAAAAGCTAAAGTCAAAGCGTGCACCATTGCATCGACGGCTTCTTTCGCTACTTTTGTGGTAGCGCTATTATCCAGGTAAACCTCTTTCATTTCCACCACGTGACCACTCCTTTATATGTTCGTCTATTTTGTCAATTAATTCACCGTACCGTTTCATTATTTCTTTTGCCTTTTCCGTCAGAACCGCTCCGCCTCCGTATTCTCCTCCTTTGTGCCTCTCCAAAAGTTTGATCCCCAATCTTTTTTCTATAACCTTTATTTTCCCCCATGCTTGCCTGTAGGACATATTTTGAGCCTGAGCAGCCCTATTTATGGAACCGTATCTTTCCACTAACCGCAAGAGATTGTAAATTCCTTCACCAAAAACCTGTTTTCCATCATGTTCTATCCACACTTTATATTTAATTTCCATTATTTTCACCCTAAGTTAATTTTATTAAATAAAAGACTACAATTCAACTTCAAAAGCTATTTTTACCCACGAATATAAAAAAATACGGGAGGAAAAAATAAACGTGGAGGTGGTTATCGTGCAATTGACCCAAAAAGAAAAGCTATACTTGCAAGATACGCTGAGCCATGAAAAGGTAAGTGTTACAAAGTGCAATTTTTACGCAGGCCAGGTGCAGGACCCACAAATAGCAAACATGCTCAGGAATCTAGCGACCAGGGGACAGCACCACATAGACACAATCACAAACCTTCTCAGCCAAGCGGGAATTCAGCCCCCATCCTATTAAGTTTAAAAGGAGGTTCGGTTTTTTATGCATCAAACGGTTACTATCGCGGACAAAGATGTTATGAACGACGTGCTCATGACTATGAAATACCTGTCTGGCGTCTACGAAACGGCAATTATGGAATGCACCAACGAAGCTGTCAGGAATGCCCTCCGCCAGATTCAGGACGAAGAGCAGCAGAATGCAAAAATGGTTTTCGATTACATGCTTCAAAAAGGATGGTATAAACCGCAGTAAAACAAGGCAGTCTTTTGACTGCCTTTTATCTCTTCAAGGCCCACATCGCGTGTTCCCTTATTAAGGGCGAAGGGTCGGAGAGAAGCTTTTCAAAGTATCTTTTACACCCTACTCCGGCATTTGCCAAAGCAACCGTTGCATTTCTGCGCAACACGTTTCTGCCGCGCCAGGCAATGGGGGTCAGCTTGAAGTTTTTATCGAATTCCACCTTATCCATAAAAATCAATTTAGTAAGACGTCTTTCTATTTGATAGTCCAGCATAAACTCTTCATGCTTAACAAGGATAATTTTTTTATTCTTGGGACATGCTTCTTGACATATATCGCAGCCAAACAATCGCAAGCCCATTATATCTCTAAATTCTTCAGGAATTGTCCCCTTCATTTGTGTAATATAAGAAAGGCATCGGAAAGGATTCAGTCGATACGGCTCTTCTAAAGCTCCCGTCGGACAGGCCTTTACACACTTGCCGCAGTTATCGCACAGGTTACGGCAAGGCATGTCCGGTTCTATTTCCAGGTCGGTTATCAACTCGCCTAAAAAAACCCAGGAACCAAACTCCTCGGTGAAAAGACACGTATTCTGACCAATCCAGCCTATTCCCGCCCGCCGGGCAGCCGCCCTTTCCAAAAGGCCTCCTGAATCGACGAATATTTTTGATTTGGCCCCCCACATGGAATAGATGAAATCGGCCATTAACTTTAATTTTTGAAAAAGCACATCGTGATAGTCACGCATTAAAGCATATTTTGATATTATTCCAAGGGGTTCTGACGAATTTTCTCCGGGAACATCCTCTTTTTCAAAAAAATAACTCACAGCAAAGCAAATAATCGTCTTTGCCCCGGGAAGATGCTTTTCGAGATGGCACCTGAGTTCTATATCGCTCTCTTCGAAAGGCGAAAAAAGTCCAGCCCTTTTCCTTTCCATCAATATCTCTTTCTCTTCCCAAAAAGGTTCGGCACTCGCAAAGCCTATTTTATCGAACCCTATTTGTTTTGCGTAATTTCTAATTTGTTCTTTTCTGTCAAACATAAATTTATCACCAAAAAAATAAAAATAAAAACGGTTTTCGAAGAATACTCGAAAACCGCGACCTTCTTGGTGCAGGGAGCGGGATTTGAACCCGCACGGAGCGAACCTCCACTACCCCCTCAAAGTAGCGTGTCTGCCAGTTCCACCATCCCTGCAGTTTAAAAAATGGCTCCTCGAGTAGGATTCGAACCTACGACCCTCCGGTTAACAGCCGGATGCTCTACCGCTGAGCTATCGAGGAACGCCATATTTTAAGATTTCGGCAGCGTCCTACTCTCCCGGGGAATACTCCCCAGTACCATCGGCGCTGGAGGGCTTAACCTGTGTGTTCGGAATGGCTACCGGTGTTTCCCCTCCGCCATGGCCACCGAAATCTTTTCATTCTACGCTTTCCACTTATAAATTTTACATGCCTTTGCCTTTCCTGTCAATACCCCGAATAGAAAAAGTTTTTTTCCTTTTTGCCGGCAGAAAATAGTTCGGCGTCCGTGTGAGGCAGAAAACAAGCCGCCGTAAATTCTTCCATGTAAGACGGGAAGGCGCTGAGTTCCACATATGTTATCGATTCAGCTATTTGTTTTGCTTTCTTCCTGGCGTCATCGCTTATAAGGCAAAGGTAAGCTCCTTTGAGGGAACTGTTGCCTATATAAATGAATTTTTCCTCTTCCAACACCGGCAGTAGGCCTATAGCTATTGAATTTTTTATATCAAGCTTTCTCCCTATACCACCGGCTATTATTATTTTCTCGATGTCCCTTGTATCCATAGCCAGGGTATTGAGCAGGGTTCTTATTCCTGCGTACACCGCTCCCTTTGCTCTGATGAAGTTGTCCAGGTCGATTTCGTTTATTGTTATATCGCGCCCGTCTTCAGTTTCATCCTTAAAAGCTACAACGTATTCGTAAACTTCCAGATCTTTATCAAACCTTATCCTTTCGGACTTTAAATTCGCGTTTATCTTTCCCCTCGGGTCTATAATTCCGCTCAAAAACATGGCTGCTATGAGGTCTATAAAGCCCGAACCGCAAATTCCCCGGGGTTTGCCGCCTCCTATCACGCTGTAGGAGGGTTCAAACGTCCTTGCGTCTATCGTCACTTCATCTATGGCCCCCCGCATAGCCCTCATGCCGCAGCTCATCTCTCCCCCTTCAAAAGCAGGACCTGCAGAACACGCGCAAGCCACCATAACTTCACGGTTTCCGAAAACCAGCTCGCCGTTGGTGCCAAGGTCAATAAAAAGCACCTTCTCATCGCTTTTCCAAATCCCAGCCGCCAGTACTCCCGCGACGATATCTCCTCCGACATAACTTGCCACCCCCGGCACTATAAACACCGGCGCATCGGGATTTATACGAATTCCTACATCCCTAGCCTTAAGCGGCGGGTGGTTTCTGAATGCCGGTATATAAGGTTCCAGCCGTATGTTTTCCGCTTCCACCCCGAGAAGAAGATGGGCCATCGTGGTGTTTCCGGCAAAAACTCCGAAAACTATCTCTTCAGGATTTAAGCCGCTTCTTGCAGTCATTTCTTCAACAAGACGGTTTATCGTGCCGTCGATGATTGCACGATTTAGAGTTGAAAGGCCACCTTCTCTTGTAGAATAAATGATTCGACTGATGACGTCGGCCCCGTACTGAATCTGCAAATTGCCGGCACACGCCGACTCCTTTATTTTTCCAGTCTCGAGTTCCACCAGATTCGCCGCCACAGTAGTCGTCCCCACGTCAACGCTTATGCCGTAAAGGGGTTTATCCTCGTCAGAACCTCTAATATCTATTATCTCATATTCGTCCTTTTCTCCTTGCAGTACAACGTTTATTTCAAAACCATTCCGCCTGAGAGTTCCCGGCAGCTTCTTTAGCAAATCTAGAGAACACTTATAAGATGCAAAGCCTAGTCTTTTTTCAAGTCCCCTGCAAAGGCGTTCCCAGTCCGGGATGTTGTCGTCTAGCGTCGGAGGGGCTAAGTTGAGCTTTATTTTCTCAAACCCGCTTTTGATTGCCATCCCCGAAGCTTGCAGCATCCTTCGGGCCTTTTTTATCCATCCTTCTTCCTCTTCACCGGGAGTTAAATCCTCTACCAGCACATCGCTTGCTGCTTTAACTTCCTGAATTTCTACCACCATATCGCTCCGGACATACGTAAGGCACGCCAGGCATAAGCCTCTTTCATAATCTTCATCGGACAGCGCGGGAGATTTTTCATACGAATAATTCCCCTCGAGTATCTTTATCCTGCACTTTCCGCAGTGCCCCCTTCCGCCGCAGGGCGCGTCGATGAAAACTCCAGCCCTGCGGGCAGCTTCCAGTACAGTGGTACCTATTTTCACTTTTACGGTCCTGTTTTGAGGTTTGAACAATATGTTGCATCCATCCATGTTTTCACCTTTTCTCAAATTTAGAATAGCGCCGGGGACGGACCCTGATCGGCAGAATTTTACAGGGCCTTTCCCCGGCGGTTTACCTTTTTCACGGCTTACTTTAACAGCTCCGAGTATTCAACAGCATCCATCAGCCCTTCCAGATCGGCCGGGTCGCACATTTTAACCTTAATCATCCATCCCTTTTCATAGGGGGATTCGTTGACAAGCTCCGGACTTTCGGCCAGAACTTCGTTTACCTCTACCACCTCTCCGCTCACAGGAGCATAGAGGTCCGACGCAACCTTTCCCGATTCTATACTCCCGAAAACCTCATCCTTTTTGATTCTGTCGCCAACCTCCGGAAGGTCCACGAATAGGACCTCCCCCAATTTTTCTTGGGCGTAATCGGTAATGCCGACAACGGCAATATCCCCTTCTACCCTTACCCAGGTGTGTTCCTTATGGTACCTGATGTCGGATGGTAAATTCATAGCCAAAACCTCCAATCTACATAATTGGGTCCATAGTTAAAGCAGGATGACCTACTTTGTTCAAGAATTCTACTACCGAATCGGGGTCGGTTCCCACGGTTTCGTCTGCTATCATATCGGCGAAATTTTCAAAACCTATTTCCTTGCCCCTTTGATTCAACTTTTCTCTTAAGGCCTCTTTCAATTCCTTCGGCATCCAAACCAGCCTCTTTATTCCGCCTTCTGCCAGGAGGAATTTCCTGCTGGTTATATACTGCCTGCCCATACCCATAAAACCGGGGGTCTGGACGCCTCCTCCAGTGGTGGACGCCAATTCGCCGAAGGTCATGCCGAGGGGAGTCATTCCCGCATATTCCCTGTTTACTATTATCACGCCGTTGGCTTCGGGCATTACTCCGCATATACACTCGAAACAACCGCAGGAGGTCATGGGATTTTCCATAATCGAATAGATATTCACTTCTTTAGTGGCTCCGTGGGAAAGTTCCTGCACCGCCCTATTTATCGAATCCCATGAACCCTTTATCTCGTCCTTACACTCTCCCTTCACAATCGGCTGACACGGGCCTGTGGGATTTATTTCTTTTGTTGCCTTGGCGTCAAGCCAGCTTACGGCACCGCAGAGCCCTAATCTTTCCGGCGTCACTATACATACGTGTGCAGGTGCGAATGACTGGCACAAAAGACAGGAGTAGAAGGTGTCCACGCTTTCATCGGTAAGTCCTGCAAGTCTTGCATCCCTGGCTTCGTATTTCGGCTTTGCAATTTCTTCGCCAAGTTTTATTACCTTTTCTTTGTCCGTGTAAATCTTGACCTGTACCTTATCAATAATGTTGCCAAACTCATCCAGCATCTTGGCGTACAGCGCTTCTCCTATGTGGTGCAGCCTGAAACCGGCTTCGTACGTTGATTTGCTGATTCTAAGCCACATAATATCCCTCTGTCCTATATGCATTACGCCCTCTATATAGTTTAGGAAGTAATGTATCCGGCGTTCGATAACGGGTTCGAAATCTTCCTGCATGTTTTTGCCCGCAACTTCCACCAGAATTGCCAAAGGCAGCTTTCCGCCTTCGGGGGCGAGGGTATCTATGTCTGGACCTATCACCTCTATCCTATGGTCCTCCACATCCGCCATATCCCGCATCCTTACCAGTTCCCAGGCAGGAGTTCTTCCCCCGCCGAATTCTGCGAACATATCTTCTTTCCTTACTCTCTCGCCTTCAAAGGCAGCCGCAAATCCTACGGGTATAGGCACTTCGGTTATTTTTATCTTTATGCCTCGGGCCTCCAAAGAAGTGGGTACTATTTTGTCGTAGTCCTTTTGCACTATAAGATAATGGGGCACTTCCTGCACATCCTGGTCGGTAATCACTGGAAATCCGAGGGCTATGGCACCTGCACCGGCGGATACGACAAGTTCGCTTAAGCTCCCCAGGGCGTTTACGAAAGCCGGCACTCTTTCTCTGGTATACTTTAATAGTTCCTCCAGATTGCCGGGAGGTACCGCGCCGAATATGAGGGCCGCCCTTATCGCAACAGTCACCACGTGGATTACGGAAGTCACATCATACCCCAGGGGCACAACGCGGAGTTCAAGCCCCATTTTTACTTTGGCCTCCAAGGCCTGGTCGATTATTTTCCCAACCAAGAAAACAAGAAGGCCTTTGTTCTGGTAATCTTTAATGACTTTAGCCGCTTCTTGTGCAGAAGGTGCTTCACCAATTACAACCGCTACACCAGGTATATCTCCGGTGACCAGCGGAACCCCTAATGAACGGATTACCGCATCGGAAATGAACCCGACGCATGGCTCGCTGTAAGGTTTTTCTTCCACGGCATATTTGCACGCCTCAATTATTTCGGCAGAAAGTGCCGTAGCAAGCCCGGCGTTCAAAGCTTTTTCCAGGTTTTGTTCGGGCACTATCAGGCTTTCGACGATGGAAAGGGCATCCCGCAGTTCGCCCAGAGTTCCTATCTTTTTTCCGGTCGCCGCATATATTGCAGGAAGGCTGTATGCCGTCTCGGGAAATGCCACCTTGGCGTCGCTTCCCTTTTTCTCGATTGCTGAATCAACAGCAGCTTTCGCAGCTTCCAGGGCCTGTTTAGACCCCTCAAAAATAATGTCAAAAAGCGCCACATTGGCCACCCCTTTTCTTTATTTTTATAAATCAAGATAAGAATCGCAGTACAGGTTCCATCCCTTTATAACTTCGGCTGTCTTAATTACATCCATCAATAATTTGTTTAGAGGGTTGATGATGGCGGAACTCAAGCCGCACTGAATTGCCATCGAGCAAAATACCGCCTCGATAAGGCCCCTTATCTCTTTAGGACATCCGTTGGATACATTGCTCAAACCGCCGGTGGTCTTCAGCCCCATTTCCGAAATCTGCCTTACGGCATCGAGCACTTCCTGCTGCTTTTCCTGCATTCCCTTTACCACGACAAACAGAGGGTCAAATAGTATATCTTCGGGATTCAATCCAACCGCTATAGCCTTATCGAGAATTTCGGTACAGTAAGTTATGCGCTCTTCGTTATCCCTCGGTATGCCTTCCTTGGCGCACAATCCTATTACCATCGCACCGTATTCGGCAGCCACTTCCAGCATGCCAATCCTTGCACCAGCATCGGCTGAATTTATAATTGCCTTGCCGGGCTTGGGGTCGTACACCTTGAGTCCCGCCTCGATGGCCTTGGTATTTGCGGTATCAAGGCAAAGCGGCGTATTTGGAAATTCGCTCTGCAGGAGCTTCACCACCCACGGCATGAGTTCCTCCCCGTCTTTCTCGGCAGGCCCGATGTTGACATCCAGGTAATGAGCTCCTGCTTCAATTTGCTCCCTAGCCCTTGCTATTATGGGCTCGGGGTCCCTTTCCTGGAGGGCCTTCCTTATCACTGGGGAAATGACGTGAATCCTCTCGCCTATCGTAAGAAATCTTGCCATACCTACACCTCCGCTAATTTAGGACACCTTTTTGTCCGCATAATCTCTGAGGAACTTGGGCAGCAATGCCGCTTCATCCGGACCAACCACCACTTTCCAGCCGGGCAGTTCGTCTTCGATGTCGGCTTTCAGCACCGCCACCTTTCCCGGTATTACAATCTCCCTGGTCTTCAGTTTCTCTTCTACGGCAAAATCTTTTACCGCTTTTGCTATTGACTTGCCGCTGAGTTTGCCAGAAGCCCAGGCAGTAAGCACCGAATATCCGCCGGCATCCGGAATCAGCATCCAGCTAGGTATTTTTGACCTTTCAACTTCGCCGGAGACGATAAAGTACGTAAGCGCGAAATCAACCGTCACAAGAAGCGGCGAATTTTCATCGGCGGAACCTATCTTGTATAGGCCCTGCTCGACCTTCATCGGCCTTTGCGGGTCGGTATAGATGTTTTGCCTTAACGCAAAAAGCGGTAAGGCTAGGGAATAATCAATATCATCCAGCACTATCACTGATGCGTATTTTTCAACAAACAGCGTGGCCATCGCAAGCTGCATCATTTTATCCTTCGAAAGCCTATTTACGAAAACTAATGTTGGATAACCTAAGGTTCTGTCCTGGGACAGCAAAGCAGTCCGCCTTATATTGACCACGTCATCGAAAGTTTGCTTTAAAGTGCCGCTTTCGGTGCTAAGCAGTAATTCACGGTAACCCAGGTTCTGGATTTTCTGAACAAGATTGTAGAGCTTTTCCTGGTCGGGTGCTGTAACGCCAAGCAAAAGGCCGTGTTGCTTCGCCAGTTCGACCATAGCTTCGCAGTTTTGTTCATCGGCGCCGAACAGAATCGGACCTGACTCCTTGCATTCTTCAACGGCTGCTCTTGCAATTTCTGGATTTGATGTTATTATCATTGGAACAGCCTTCTTGCAACTATCCTTGACTTTCTTTATAAGGGAAAGAAAGGTCTCTTTATTACCGCTTTCGCACTTCAAGGCCGCTATTTCGACGTACATTTCTTCGTTAATCCTGACGTAATCTACCTTGTTCATGCGGGCTATTTTACCCTGTATTTCCTCTTCGCTCATGGCATCGGAGAATAAAACGGCGAACCTGGGCTTATTGACGAAGGTTTTTTCGTGTCTGAAGAGGACCGTCTCTCCTCCAAGGTTATAGCATTTATCGCCCGCGCCGAATTTTACGGTCCTCATGGGAGGGGCTGTTGCTTCCGAGAGCCGAGCTTTTGCATCATCGGACATGTAGGGACACTTTGTAGCCTCAACAGCTCCCTGAGCCAGCTTCATCGCGAAAGCAAGACACGTTGGAAAACCGCATTCCTTACAATTTTTCTTAGGCAATAGCTTGTATATATCCATTCCGGTCAGAGCCATCTTCAATCTCTCCCTTTTTGTTTTCTAAATCAAGCAATTGATTAATTCCCTTAGAACTTGCAGAGACCTCGGATGCCTCAAAATCACTGCATTGGCCCCCGCTGCGAGAACACCCACGGCTGTAGAAATTTCAACGGCAATTCCTCTCTCTTCTTGATTGCCCCATTCGGGGACGTCCTCCTCCGTAGCCACAGATTCCTTTACCTTCCAGGTTTCAAAGGAAACCGGCATAATTATCGGCATCTGAAGGGTGGTGTCGTTCTGGTCGAAAGCGGCGAGCCTTATCCTATCCAGGGTTGTCACCACGTACTCGAATCCGTATCCTACTGCGGAACATCCTGGATTCATCAGCATCTTTTCGGGTTTCACCCCAAGCTGCATTAACAGAATATTGAGCTGTTTTGCCAGGTTAAGGTCCACCGAAGACTCAGCCACCACTATGTTGCCGTACGCCAGACCTACCGCCGCGCCTACTTCCTTGTAATTGCCCTCCACCGCCGAAAGAAAGGCGATATTTTTTTCAGGGAGCGCTTCCGCAACCTTAGTAAATATTTTTCCGTTTTTTTCGTTGGAGTCGCATCCTGCTATTACAAGGGGAAGCTTTACAGCTTCGGCTACTTCTTTTGCAACTAAAGCGCATTCCTCAGGGCTTTTATCGCCCGCATCATTGTTTGCTCCGACTAATCTCAGGCAAATAAAGTCGGGACTGTATTTTTCTTCCACGTACTTTGCCCATTCTGCTGGCTTTCGGACCCTGTCTCCTAGCTCGTTTACGATTGTCGCAGGCCAGCTTTCAGGGTATACATCCCAAATCTCCATACCTAACGCGGGTTTATGACCAGTATCTCCGTCAAAACTATAAAAAGGAAGTACCGATTCACCCCCCAGCTTCAAGTTCTCCCCCAAAGTCACTTCCCTTATCTTACCTGTAAATTTTTGAACTGGTTTTTTGTACGCCATGCCATTCGCCTCCGTTTTAGGCCATTATGGCCTTTTTTCTCGTTTCGATTCCGGGAAGAAGGATATTGTCGAGGATTTCACGATAAGCCGATAAAGCTTTATTCTCTCTGGATATCTTCACAAGAGGTATTCCCTTGTTGTCCAAATCGAAGATCTCTTCATCAAGAGGAACAGTTCCGGCAAGAGAAAGATTATAGCCTTTTACTGCATCCAAAATTTCCTCAGTAAGTCCTCTCGCTGGAACCCGGTTTATTATCAGGAAAAGCTCGCCAACATCGAGTTTTAGTTCTTCTATGAGGCCTTTAATTCTATAAGCAGCTTCCACACCTCTTTTCGAGCATTCGCTTACCGCAAACATGAGGTCAACTTTTCTTGTCGTGCCCCTGCTCAAATGTTCCAGGCCCGCTTCGTTATCTATCACAATAAAATCGTAGGAATTAGAAAGTCTGTCGGTAGCTTCCCTCAGCACGCCATTGGCGAAACAGTAACACCCCCTTCCTTCCGGCCTTCCCATAACAAGAAGGTCATACCCCCTTGCCTCCACAATGGCCTGCTGCATCCGGAAATTCATATATTCGGCCCTCGTCATTCCTCCGGGGAAAATTCCTTCTTGATTGTTTTTAACTTCTTCTTTTATATCGCCAAGCGTAGATTCCACTTCGACACCAAGGACCGAATTTAGATTGGAGTTAGGGTCTGCATCCACCGCCAGCACAGTACCCAGTTTTTTTTCAACCAGGTAAGCTACGGTAAATCCAGCCAGTGTCGTCTTTCCGGTGCCTCCCTTACCCGCAAATCCTATGGTGTAAGCCATGACAACCATCTCCCATCATGCGCTGTGTATTGACATGCCGTGCACATCGTGCAGGGCTTCCATGACCGCCTCGCTGAAAGTCGGGTGCGAGTGGATAATTCTACCCAATTCTTCTGCGGTTATCCCGCAGCTTATCGCAGGAACTAGCTCGTGCACCAGGTCCGTGGCGTTCGGACCCATAATCGCTGCCCCTAGAATTTTATCCGTGCCCTCGTCGGCGATTATCTTGGCAAAGCCGGTTATCTTACCCGCCGCCTGGGCCCTTCCTAACCCTCTAAAGTAGAACTTGCCTATCTTTACCTTGAATCCGGCTCTCCTGGCTTCTTCTTCGGTCATCCCGACCGCCCCTATTTCGGGGTCGGTAAATACTCCCCGGGGCACCGCTTTGTAGTCCATGCGGCTCTCTTTTCCCATTATGTTTTCC